>CANRMK010000014.1 GCA_947631715.1 uncultured Acetatifactor sp. | reverse complement strand
GGACCGTGATCGTGGAGGAAACGCCCTTTTATGCCACAATGGGCGGCCAGAATGCCGATACCGGCGTGATCACTGGGCCGGAGGGCACATTTTCTGTGAAAGACACTGTTAAGCTGATGGGCGGCAAGGTAGGCCATATCGGCGTCGTGACGGACGGTATGCTCAAGGCAGGCGATAGAGTGACCTTGTCCGTGGACGCCGGAAAGCGGGGAGATACCTGTAAGAACCACAGCGCGACCCATCTTCTGCACAAGGCGCTGCGGGAGGTCCTGGGCACGCATGTGGAGCAGGCCGGATCCTATGTGGACGGGGAGAAGCTGCGCTTTGACTTCAGCCACTTTACGGCTATGACCCGGGAGGAGCTCGACCGGGTGGAGCGGATCGTCAACGAGAAGATCGCGGAGAATCTGCCTGTGACCACACAGGTGATGCCCATTGAGGAGGCCAGAAAGACCGGCGCCATGGCGCTGTTCGGAGAAAAGTACGGCGAGAATGTCCGGGTGGTAAGGATGGGAGACTTTTCCGTGGAATTCTGCGGCGGTACCCATGTGTCCAATACCGGCGCGATCTCATCGTTCAAGATCCTGTCCGAGAACGGCGTGGCCGCTGGCGTGCGCCGGATCGAGGCCCTGACCGGAAACGGCGTGGCAGAATATTATAAGGGACTGGAGAACACTCTGGAGACGGCGGCGAAGATCTTAAAGACCACGCCCGCCTTGCTGACAGAGCGGTGCGAACATGTGATGGCGGAGATCAAGAGCCTTTCCGGGCAGCTGGAATCCCTGAAAGCCAAAGCCGCAAAGGAAGCTTTGGGAGATGTGATGGACCAGGTCGTGGAGGTAAAGGGCGTGAAGCTTCTTGCTGCCAGTGTGGCAGGCGTTGACATGAACGGCCTGAGGGATCTGGGCGATCAGCTGAAAGAAAAGCTGGGCGAGGGCGTGGTCGTGCTTTTGTCCGAGCAGTCCGGCCGGGTAAATCTGGTGGCAATGGCTACGTATAAGGCGCTGGAAAAGGGAGCCCACGCGGGGAACCTGATCAAGGGGATCGCCGGCCTGGTAGGCGGCGGAGGCGGCGGACGCCCCAATATGGCCCAGGCCGGTGGAAAGAATCCGGCGGGCATTCCCGCAGCCATTGCGAAGGCCGCAAAGATCCTGGAGACCCAGCTGAGCTGACAGACGGCTGTATCCGGAGCTGACAGGAGAGGTGCGATGCGCAGAAAAGGAAGAGTGCTGGGCGCGGCCCTGGCGCTGGCAGCTGTGCTTTTATCAGGCTGCGGCGGGGAACAGGCGGACGCTCAGAGTCAGGAAAGCGAGGAGAGTGCTATGACACAGGACAGGATCCAGGCGGCAATGCAGAAATCAAAGGAATACATTGACGCACTGACCATTCATTCCCAGGCAAATGTGCCGGGAGAGGTAGTGGCGAACCAGCGGAAGTTCTTTACCTGGGACAACGAAAAGCGTGCGCCCGGTGAGAAGCCCTATCTTTATGACTGGAGCTATTATAACGGCGTGGTGATGGAGGGGCTCTTAGACGTCTATGAAGCGGACCCGGAGGCAGGCGGCGCTTATCTGGACTATGTGGGAGAATACCTGGATGCCATGATCGCGGAGGACGGAACCGGGCATAAGTTCCTGGAGCCCTCCAGGGCGGGGTATGTGGACCATCACGGAGCGGACTGCTATAAGACGGCGGCGCTGTTAGTCAGGGCCGGCATTTTACAGAATAACCCGGATTACATGCAAATCTGCAGCGATCTGTACCGCGATCTGACAGACCCGGAATATGTAAATTCCACAGGGCATGTGGTCCCCAGGGAATATACGGAGGAAGCGCTTGGGTATAACTACTGGCACAGCTGGGCGGGCGACAAGGCTCCCCAGTATAAGGTATGGCTGGACGGGATCTATATGCTGCAGCCTTTTCTGGCCCATTATGCGGAAAATACAGGAGATACCCAGCAGCTGGCGCTGGTGAACGGGAGGCTCTCCTGGGTCAGGGAAAACCTGCTGGCCCCGGACGGAATGTACTGGCATGCGGCCAACAGCAGAGAAGATCAGTGTAAGTTCCACTGGACCCGGGCCATGGGCTGGTACGGCATGGCCATGGTGGATGTTATGGAGACGCTTCCCCAGGAGTACATGGAAGAGCGCAGAGAGGCTCTGAAGGTCTTTGTGGACGGAATGCTGAAATATCAGGATGAAAGCGGACTCTGGGCGAACGTGGCGGACTGGGAGCCCACAGAGACGAACCGCCTGGAGGTCAGCGGAACCTCCATGATCGTCTATACGATCCTAAAGGGCGTCCGAAACGGCTGGCTGGATGAGTCTTACAGGGACGCGGCGGTAAAGGCGTTCGTGGCCATGACGGAGCTTAAGCTGGACGACGGCGGTCTGCACGATATTTATTTCGAGGCTTCCGCCAACAATACGGACAACTATCAGGATACCCAGTTCTATCTCACGGATGAGGGAAAGGGAAGCGGCCCGTTCATCATGGCGTATTCGGAGATGCTCAGGCTCAGGTGATTTTTTGAATTTCGTTTTCCAAAATTTGAAAAAAATCTTGACGAATGAGAGAAATGTGGTACAATATCAATGTGTATGTGCCGGGTACATGTGTCAGGCAGTACATAATAATAACTCACTCAGTCAATGTATGAGGGACTGAAGGGAGGTTGGGTAGAATGTCGAACGTGATCGTAAAGGAAAACGAGACTCTTGACAGCGCTCTGCGGCGTTTCAAGAGAAGCTGTGCGAAAGCAGGCATCCAGCAGGAAATTCGCAAGCGCGAGCATTACGAGAAGCCGAGCGTAAGACGCAAGAAGAAGTCTGAGGCGGCAAGAAAGCGCAAATATAACTGACAGGCGAACAGCCCCCGGTCTGACGGCCGGGGGTTTTACGTTGCAGGCGCCGGAGGGCGAAGAGAGCCTGAGAGAAAGAGCAGAAAGAGAGGTCCGGGGTTCTAAAATCCGCCGCGGTTCATATGATTTAAGGAAAAGCGGCGGCCTTGGAAAAGAGAGGGCCGCAGTGTAAAGGTTGGAGTGGACAGCATATGTATGCAAAGAGATCTTTTCCGGCAGTCCTGACGGCTCTGGTCTTGTGGGCGGCATCGATCCTGCCGGTAAGCGCCAGCGTCACCATATCCGCCCCGTCGGCGATCCTGATCGAGAGTTCCACGGGACAGGTGATCTATGAACTGAATTCCACCCAGAGAAGAAGTCCTGCCAGCATTACGAAGATCATGACCCTGCTGCTTACGTTTGAGGCCATCGATCAGGGGAAGGCCAGCCTGGACGATCAGGTGGTGGTCAGCGAGCACGCAAGCTCCATGGGCGGTTCCCAGGTGTATCTGGCGCAGAATGAGACACAGACGCTGGATACCATGCTAAAGTGTATCGCTGTGGCATCGGGAAACGACGCCAGCGTGGCGGTGGCGGAGCACATCGCGGGCAGCGAGGAGGCCTTTGTGGAGCTGATGAACAAAAAGGCTGTGGAGCTGGGCATGACGGATACCCATTTTGTGGACTGCAGCGGCCTGACGGATTCCGACAACCACTATTCCACGGCCAGAGATGTGGCCATCATGTCCAGGGAATTGACTACGAAATATCCTGACGTCTTCCGCTATACCACCATATGGATGGAGGATATCACCCATGTGACGCCCCAGGGCACCAGCAAATTTACCTTAAGCAGCACCAATAAGCTCCTGAAGCAGTATCAGTGGGCTACCGGGCTGAAGACCGGCTCCACGTCAAAGGCCCAGTTCTGTCTTTCCGCCACGGCCACCAGGGACGGCATCGATTTGATCGCAGTGGTTATGGGGGCTCCCAACAACGACAGCCGCGTGAAAGACGCCCAGACGCTTCTCTCCTATGGGTTCAACATCTGTGATCTGTACATAGACGCCAACACGGAGGATCTGGCGCCCCTTAAGGTGGAAGGCGGTGTGGCGGAGGACGTGGAGTTAAAGTTTTTGGGAGAGTTCCGCTATCTGGACACGGTGGGGAGCGATCTGTCGGCAGTGGAAAAGGTGCTGGAGCTGCCGGAGAGTGCCAGCGCGCCCATCGAGGAGGGCAGCCAGGCGGGAAAGGCGAAATATTATCTGAACGGCTCCGAGATCGGCAGCGTTCCCATTTTGTACGCGGAGAGCGTGAGGAAAGCGGGTTACGGGGATTATCTGAAAAAAATATGGCGGATTTTCCTTTTGTAAAGGTCCGCCGTGTGGTATGATTACTTTATTCAGCGTGGGATACAGAGGAAATTTATGGCGGATATCATCATTGCGGCACTGGGCCTGGTGTTCATCGTTATCCTGTGGGTGGCGATTTATGACAGCAACCGGTTTACAGTCAAAAACTTCACGGTCCGGGATCCCCGGATCAGAAAGAATTGCCGGGCGGTGGTCCTGGCAGACCTGCATAACAAGTGTTATGGAAAGAATAATGAGAGGCTTCTGGCCGCGATCCGCAGTCAGAAGCCGGATTTTATCCTTGTGGCGGGCGATCTGCCTGTGGCCAGGCCCGGCGCAAGCCTGGAGCCCGCGCTCCGGCTCGTGGGGGAGCTGGCCCGGGATTATCCCATCTATTACGGGAACGGGAACCATGAGTACAGAATGAAGCTCTATCCGAAGACCTATGGCGATATGGCTGAAAAATATGGACAGGCCCTGCATGAAATGGGGGTGGACCCGCTGGTCAACAGCCACGCTGCCCTGGAGGAATACGGGCTCTGCGTCTATGGGGCTGAGATTCAGAAGAAATATTATAAGCGGTTCATGGCAGCAAAAATGGACGGGGAGTATATGACGGGCCTGCTGGGGCGGCCTGCGAAAGACCGCTATACGGTCCTTTTGGCGCACAATCCGGATTATTTTCCCCAGTACGCCGCCTGGGGGGCCGACCTGGTGCTTTCCGGCCATGTCCACGGGGGCGTGGCCAGGGTGCCGTTCTGGGGCAGGGGCGTGATCTCGCCGGGGCTCAGGCTGTTCCCAAAGTATGACGGCGGCGTTTTTCATGAGGCGGATTCTGTCATGATCCTAAGCAGGGGCCTTGGAATGCACACGATCCCGGTGCGGGTCTTTAATCCTGCGGAGCTTTGGGTGGTGGATTTTGAGGAGGGCGGCCCGGGCTGAATACGACGGAAAGGCTGAACTGTTACAGAGGGCTGATGGGAACATATGTTTCTACTTGAAAAGCACCTGGGAAACCTGTAAAATAAGTTTCTGGGCCGTTTTTTGGTGACAGCCGTAAAATAAGCTCGGCCGCAGCGCACAGGTGCGCGCCGCCGGGACGGCAGAATGTGAGAAAGTATGGCGATACCTGTAAAATTGGAGGTGTTCGAGGGCCCGCTGGACCTTCTGCTCCATCTGATCGATAAGAATAAAGTGGATATTTATGATATCCCCATCGTGGAGATCACAGCTCAATATCTGGAGTACATACAGCAGCTTGAAACGGACGATATGAATGTGATGAGCGAGTTCCTGGTCATGGCCGCAACGCTTCTGGATATCAAGTGCCGGATGCTGCTCCCCAAAGAGGTAAATGAAGAGGGGGAGGAAGAGGATCCCAGGGCAGAGCTGGTGCAGAAGCTGCTGGAATACAAGATGTATAAGTATATGTCTTTCGAGCTCAGGGACCGCCAGGTGGACGCTTCCCACAACCTATACCGCGAGCAGAGGCTTCCGGAGGAGGTGGCCGCCTATCGACAGCCTGTCAACTATGAGGAGCTGATAGGGGATATGACGCTCATTAAGCTCCACGAGATCTTTAAGTCCGTGGTCAGAAAGCAGGCGGACAAGATCGATCCCATTCGAAGCAAGTACGGCAATATCGAAAAAGAAGAGATCGATATGGACGCAAAGATGCTGTATGTGGAGGCTTACGCCAGGGAGCACAAGAGCTTCAGCTTCCGGAAGCTTCTGGAAAAGCAGTCGAGCCGGATGGAACTCATAGTGACCTTTCTGATCATTCTGGAGCTCATGAAGACGGGAAAGATCGAGATCGTCCAGGAAAATCTGTTCGACGATATCATGATCATGTCAAAAGAGGCAGTATAAAGGGGATAAGAAGGGGTAATGAAACGTATATTCGTATTGGTGATCTGCCTCATCGCAGTGATCCTGCAGGCCGTCTTTACCAGGCTTGACAGCAGGAAACAGAAAAAATATGCCGATCAGGGGAAATTTCAGATAAGATCCGGCACAAGCAGCGGGACCGCGATGCTGGCCCTGGGCATCTTTGTCTTCCTCTTTGTGAACGCCATGGCCGCTCTCACCGTCATTGCAGGCGGGGAAGAAGCGGCGGAAGAGGCCAGGGGAATGATGCTTATTTGCCAGGGACTGGGGATTCTGATCCTTTTGGTCTGCATTCTGGTCTGCTATATGGTGCATGCGGACAAGGCGTTCTGCAGCGAAGAGGGCATTACGATCAGCAAGGCATTCCGGGCAGACAGAAAGGTGTCCTGGGAGGAGATAAGAGGCATAGCCATGCGGGGCAATCTGTGTCTGTTTTACGACAGCTTCCAGAACGTCCTCTTTAAGACGACGGCCCAGGCAGAGAATTTTGACCGTATGTTCCAGATGGCGAAGAGCAGGGTGGAAGCTGCCGGCGGAACGGTGAAATGGAACTGATCCTTTGCAAAAAAAGGGTCACGCCGGAGACAAAAAAGTACAAGCGGGGTGCAGATATGGACAGGACCAGGGCGGAGGCCGTTTTGGAGGCCGTGCTGTTCACCATGGGAGAATCCGTGGAGATCAGCCGGCTGGCGGACGTGATAGAAGAGGACGTGACCACAACGGAGCAGATCCTTGCGGAAATGGCGGAGCGCTACAGCCGGGAGGACCGGGGGATCGCGCTGACACGGCTGGAAGACTGCGTGCAGCTGTGCACGAAATCTGAGATGTACGAATATCTGATCAAAATCGCAAAGGCGCCCAGGAAAATGGTGCTGACGGATACGGTGCTGGAGACCCTTTCCATCATTGCCTACAAGCAGCCTGTCACCAGGGCGGAGGTGGAGCGGATCAGGGGGGTAAGCTGTGACCATGCCATCAATAAGCTGTTGGAGTACGATCTGATCACGGAGCTGGGGCGGCTGGACGCACCGGGACGGCCCCTGCTGTTCGGCACTACGGAGCAGTTCCTCAGAAGCTTCGGCGTGGAAAGCCTGGAGGAGCTGCCGGAGCTGAATCCCGTTCAGCTGGAGGAATTTAAGCAGCAGGCGGAAGCCGAGGTGCAGCTTCAGCTGGACGTGTGACAATGGTCTGCCAAAACAGAATGCTTGACGAAACATAAAAGGAACAGACAGCCTCATATACTGTAAGGATCCCAATTCCGGAGAGTTGGAGCATGTGGAGAAAAAAACAGGTATGGGGCTTTTTTTGCGTTCTGCTTCTTCTTGCTTCCCTTACAGGGCAGGTGAGAGCGGCACAGATCCCCGGAGAATCCCGGGAGGCGGAAAACATCAGGGAGATAGAGCCGCCTGACCCGGAGGAGGAAATTCCTTTGTATGCGTCGGCGGCTGCGCTGATAGACGCGGATTCCGGCAGAATCCTTTACGGGAAGAATGCGGATACCCCCATGGCCATGGCCAGCACTACAAAGATCATGACCTGCATTCTGATCCTGGAGAACTGCCCTTTGGACGAGGTGCTGACGGTATCCTCCTATGCGGCGGGAATGCCCCAGGTCAAGCTGGGGATCCGGCAGGGGGAGGAATACACGGTCCGGGATCTTCTCTATTCCCTGATGCTGGAATCCCACAACGATTCCGCCGTGGCGTTGGCGGAGCATGTGGGGCGGAAATTCCTGCAAGAGGAATCCCAGGGAGGATCGGCGGAGGGGGCAGCGCCGGAGGACAGCCGGCAGGCGGTAGCGGCCTTTGCGGGGCTGATGAACGAAAAGGCCTCAGAGCTTGGCTGTGAGCACACCTGGTTCATTACCCCCAACGGCCTGGATGCTTCGGAGGAGGTGACGCTTCCGGACGGGAGCACTGTGCAGAGGGAGCACTGCACCACGGCCGGAGAGCTTGCAGAGATCATGGCGTACTGCATTATGGATTCCCCGAAGCGGGAGCTGTTTCTGGAGATCACCCGGACAGCGGATTACAGCTTTTATGCAAACGGGCGTAATTTTTCCTGCGTCAATCACAATGCGTTCCTCAACATGATGGACGGGGCCTTAAGCGGCAAGACGGGATTTACCAACAAGGCGGGCTACTGCTATGTGGGGGCGCTGGAGAGCGAGGGCAGGACGTTCGTGGTGGCCCTTTTGGCCTGCGGCTGGCCCAGCCATAAGACTTATAAGTGGAGCGACACGAGGAAGCTGATGCAGTACGGCATAGACAACTTTTTCTACAAAAGCTTTGACCAGGAGGGGACTGCATTTGATCCGTCCCGGCTTGCCCCGGTCGTTGTGGAGGAGGGCAGGACAGAGGAGCTGGGGGAGACCGCCTGTACCCGGGTTGCGGTGGAGGAGAGCAGTTCCGAGGGGCAGGCAGAAAGCGGCATGCTCCTTAGAAAGGACGAGGAGATAAAGATGTCATACACGGTCAAGGATCGCCTGACGGCCCCGGTGGAGGCAGGCACTCAGGTGGGGACTGTGGAGTACAGCGTAAACGGCATTGTCTGTAAAGAAAAGAAGCTCGTGGCCGCAGACGGGGTGGAGAGGATCGGGCCGGACTGGTGCGCCTGGCAGATCCTTAAGAGATTCCTGCTTCGGACGGCAAAGGCCTGACAGACGAAAACGCGGCATCGGTCTTACCCCATGCCGCGCTTTCCCCGGTTCAGAACGTATATTCTCTCGTGCGGTAGGAGTATGTCCGAAGCTTGCTGTCCGCAGTGTAGGTCACGGTATAGCATTCCTCGGGGCACGTTTCCCTGACCGCGCTCTCCAGCAGACTGTCAAAGGAACGGGATTTCTGTCCGTCTCCGCGCCGGCTGTCGCTCTGCTGGCCGGATCGGCTGTCATCTCTTCTCAATCTCGGTATGCTGGCTGCCATTTGAACCGGATACACTCTGAAAATACTCTGCAATCCGTTTGCTGCGTTGATCCCTCCCTGGATGTATATTTCAACAGTGTCTGGTTCCGTTCATATATTTTATCGACAGATTCCCGGAAAAAAATTAGTAAAAATTGCAATTCGTTCTTTGCATTTTGTCTTTTTCCTGTTATACTATTTAAGATATTGATCATGGGACGGCCTGTGCAGCTGGCAGCCGGTCCTGTGTTAATCTTATCCATCAATAAAAACGGAGGACTGAAAGCATGAGTACTACTTCAAAAGCGAGTCAAAGAATCACAGCTTTACTCGATGACAACAGTTTCGTTGAGATCGGCGGACTTGTTACGGCAAGAGCTACGGATTTCAACATGAAACCAGACGAAACGCCTTCTGACGGCTGTATCACAGGGTACGGTGTGATCGCGGGAAAGCCCGTATACGTCTACAGCCAGGATGCTTCCGTGATGAACGGGACCGTGGGCGAGATGCATGCGCGGAAGATCGTAAATCTCTATGAGCTGGCCATGAAGACGGGAACCCCTGTCATAGGCCTGATCGATTCCGCGGGCATGAGGCTGCAGGAGGCCTCCGATGCCCTGAACGCATTTGGCGCCATCTATTTCAAGCAGACCCTTGCATCAGGTGTGGTCCCCCAGATCACGGCAGTCCTTGGAAGCTGCGGCGGCGGGCTGGCTCTGTTCCCGGCTCTGACCGATTTCGCTTTCATGGAGGAGAAAGGCGCAAAGCTGTTCGTGAATGCGCCCAATGCCCTGGACGGAAATGTCATCACAAAATGCGACTCTGCGTCCGCTAAGTTCCAGGCGGAGGAATGCGGGATCGTGGACGCGGAAGCAGATGAGGCGGCAGTGCTTGAAAAGATCCGCCGGCTGATCGCTTTCCTGCCCGCGAACAACGGCGAGGGGAGCGATATCGTGGAGTGCACGGACGATCTGAACCGCGTAGATCCCGAGCTGGCAGGCTGCGTGGGAGACACTGCCATCGCCCTGTCTATCCTGGCGGATGACAACGATTTCCTTGAGGTAAAGGCCGGCTATGCAAAGGATATGACGGTGGGCTTTATGAGGCTGGACGGCGTTACCGTGGGTGCAGTTGCCAACAGAAGCGAGATCTGCGACGAAGAGGGCAAAGTGGCAGAGAAGATGGATGCCGTTCTCTCTCCGGAGGGCTGTGAGAAAGCGGCAGACTTCATCAATTTCTGCGATGCTTTTGAGATTCCGGTGCTTACCCTGACCAATGTAAAGGGATATAAGGCGACGGTCGAGTCTGAGAAAGCCATGGCTAAGGCTGCGGCAAAGCTGACCGGCGCTCTTGCGGGAGCTACTGTTCCCAAGGTGAATGTGATTATCGGCCAGGCTCTCGGGACTGCCGGCATCGTGATGAATTCCAAGTCCCTTGGGGCGGATATCACCATGGCATGGCCTGATGCCCGGATCGGCACCATGGACGGCAGGCTGGCGGCCAAGATCATGTACGACGGCCAGGGAGCCGACGTGATCGAGGAAAAGGCGGCAGAGTACGAGGCAATGCAGCTTTCGGCAAACAGCGCGGCCAGACGGGGATATGTAGATCAGATCGTTGAGCCCGCCGATACCAGAAAGTATGTGATCGGCGCTTTTGAGATGCTGTTTTCCAAGAGCGAGTGCCGTCCCGCTAAGAAACACGGAACAGTATAGAAAGGTGGAACAAGATGAAGAAATTTTTAGTGTGGATATGCATGCTCTCATGTATCTTCGGACTGACTGCCTGCGGAAGCGGGGAAACGCCGACTGCGTATGAACAGCAGAAGATGGAAGATGCAAAGAGCCTTGCTTCCCTGGTCACGGTTCCCATGCTGAGCGATTTTATGAGCGATAATATCGCCGATGATGTGCTGGACGGACTGACCATGGAGGAGATCGCATACCGTGTAGAGGGCCTTGCCCAGCAGCAGGGGATCGATATCAATGTGGACGGTTATGCCTTTTATAAAGCTGTGGATTCCTACCGGTCCGCGTATAAGGAGATCGGCGCGATCCAGGAGATCGGCGAGGCCACCGCGCAGATCGACGGCAATCAGATCGTTGTGGAGGTGGAGATCACCGGCGAGAAGAAAAATGCCATAGCTGAGGTGATCTATTCCAACGACCAGTTCTATGTGCTGGAATCCTCGGCGCTCAACCCTGTCTCCAGCATGGGAGAGCTGATGTCGGGCGCCGCCCTGAACACCCTGATCGGTATGGGAACGGTGTTTGCGGTGCTGATCCTGATCAGCTTCATTATCTCTGCTTTCAAACTGATCCCGGCGCTCCAGAAAAAAGCGGCCGACAGGAAAGCGCAGAAGTCCGGAAGCGTTCAGGAGACGGAAGCTGAGACCGCATCTGATCAGGCTCCCGCCCAGGAAGAACAGGACGATGATACCGAGCTGGCGGCCGTCATTGCGGCTGCAGTTGCAGCTTATGAGGGCTCGACGTCTTCGGACGGATTTGTAGTGAGGTCTATCCGCAGACGCTTCTGAGGGCTCCTTAAGACCGAACAGAATATATGCTGACAGGCCGCAGGAGAGCGGCGAAAGGAGAAGAAAAATGAAAAATTATACCATCACAGTAAATGGAAACGTATATGACGTAACGGTGGAGGAGGGCGCCTCTGCAGGCGCGCCCGTGGCAGCAAAAGCCCCCAAGGCCCCCGCGGCAGCTCCCAAGGCGGCTCCGGCTCCGGCGGCAGCGCCTAAGGCAGCCGGCGCAGCAGGCAGCGTGAAGATCGAGGCCGGCGCGGCAGGCAAGGTGTTCAAGATCGAGGCAAATGTGGGCCAGGCAGTGAAAGCCGGCGATGCGGTGGTCATTGTCGAGGCTATGAAGATGGAGATTCCCGTTGTGGCTCCTCAGGACGGCACTGTGGCAAGCATCAATGTGTCCGTGGGAGACGCGGTGGAGGCCGGCGCGCTGTTGGCGACGCTCAACTGATCATGGCGGAAGAATGAAACATTAAAAGCTGCCAGGCGGCAGCGGAAAAGAGGAACAAATGGAATATATAGGCTCTACGCTGAACAACCTGCTTCATCAGACAGCGTTCTTCAACCTGACCTGGGGGAACTATGTCATGATCCTGGTTGCGTGCTTTTTCCTTTATCTGGCTATCCGGCATGAGTTTGAGCCCCTGCTCCTGCTTCCGATAGCTTTCGGTATGCTGTTGGTGAATATTTATCCCGACATCATGCTTCACGCAGAGGACGCCGCAAACGGAGCCGGCGGTCTGCTGTATTATTTCTATAAACTGGATGAACTGGCGATCCTGCCCTCCCTGATCTTCATGGGCGTGGGCGCCATGACGGACTTCGGCCCCCTGATCGCCAACCCCAAGAGCTTCCTGCTGGGCGCGGCGGCCCAGTTCGGCATTTTCGCCGCATACTTCGGCGCCATTGCCCTGGGCTTTAACGATATGGCTGCGGCTGCCATCTCCATTATCGGCGGCGCGGACGGCCCTACCTCCATTTTCCTGGCCAGCAAGCTGGGACAGACGGCGATCCTGGGCCCTATCGCAGTGGCGGCGTACTCGTATATGTCGCTGGTGCCCATTATCCAGCCTCCTATCATGAAGCTCCTGACCACCGAAAAAGAGCGCAAGATCAAAATGGCGCAGCTTCGCCCCGTGACCAAGCTGGAGAAGATCCTTTTCCCCATCATCGTCACCATCGTTGTCTGCCTGATCCTGCCCACCACGGCGCCTCTGGTAGGCATGCTGATGCTGGGCAACCTGTTCCGGGAGTCCGGAGTGGTGAGACAGCTTACGGAGACCGCCTCCAACGCTATGATGTATATCGTGGTCATTCTGCTGGGCACTTCCGTGGGCGCTACCACCAGCGCAGAGGCGTTCCTGAACTTGAATACTCTTAAGATCGTTGCGCTGGGCCTGATCGCGTTTATGTTCGGCACGGCTGCCGGTGTGCTCTTCGGCAAGATCATGTGCGTGGCCACCAAGGGCAAGGTGAACCCGCTGATCGGCTCCGCCGGCGTGTCCGCGGTTCCCATGGCCGCCCGGGTATCCCAGAAAGTGGGCGCTCAGGCCGATCCCACCAACTTCCTGCTCATGCACGCCATGGGCCCCAACGTTGCGGGCGTGATCGGAACGGCAGTGGCTGCCGGTACCTTTATGGCTATCTTCGGAGTGTTCTAAACAAAAGGATTCAAAAACAGTGACTTTCAATGAATGTCAATAAATGGAGGAAATTTGCATATGTCAGAACAAGCAAAAAAACCGATCAAAATTACGGAGACGATTCTGCGTGACGCCCATCAGTCCCTGATCGCAACGAGAATGCCTACCGAATTTATGCTCCCCATTGCGGAGAAGATGGATCAGGTGGGATATCATTCCGTGGAGTGCTGGGGCGGCGCCACCTTTGACGCATCTCTGCGCTTCTTAAAGGAGGATCCCTGGGACCGCTTAAGGAAGCTTCGCGACCGCTTTAAGAAAACAAAACTGCAGATGCTGTTCCGAGGCCAGAATATCTTAGGCTACAGACCTTACGCCGACGATGTGGTGGATGCGTTCGTCCAGAAATCCATTGCGAACGGCATTGACATTATCCGTATCTTTGACTGCTTGAACGATCTGCGCAACCTGCAGGAGGCCGTGAACGCCACCAACAGAATGAAGCAGCAGGAGGGCAGAGGCCATGCCCAGGTAGCGCTGTCCTACACTCTGGGCGACGCCTACACTCTGGAATACTGGACGGACATGGCAAAGAAGATCGAGGAGATGGGGGCCGACTCCATCTGCATCAAGGATATGGCGGGACTTCTGGTTCCCTATAAGGCGTCCGAGCTGATCTCAGCCATGAAGAGCGCCACCAAGCTTCCGATTCAGCTTCACACCCACTACACCTCCGGCGTGGCGGGCATGACATACCTGAAAGCCGTAGAGGCAGGCGTGGACGTGATCGACACGGCTATGAGCCCCTTTGCAATGGGAACCTCCCAGCCTGCCACCGAGGTGATGGTGGAGACGTTCAAGGGAACTCCTTACGACACAGGCTTCGACCAGAATCTGCTTGCAGAGATCGCGGATTACTTCCGTCCTTACAGGGACGAGTGCTTAAAGAACGGCCTGCTCAATCCCAAGGTGATGGGCGTTGATATCAAGACCCTGCTGTATCAGGTGCCCGGCGGCATGCTCTCCAACATGGTGAGCCAGCTGAAAGAGCAGAATGCGGAGGATAAATATTACGATGTGCTCAAGGAGATTCCCCAGGTGCGCAAGGATCTGGGCGAGCCGCCTTTGGTGACTCCCTCCTCCCAGATCGTGGGCACCCAGGCAGTGTTCAACGTGCTCATGGGCGAGAGATACAAGATGGCTACCAAGGAGACCAAGGCAGTCCTGCGCGGCGAGTACGGCCAGACTGTAAAGCCCATGAATCAGGAGGTCATCGACAAGGTCATTCCCGGCGAGACGCGGATCACCTGCCGTTATGCGGACATGCTCGACAACGAGATGGATAAGCTGGAGAGCGAGATGAAAGAGTGGAAGCAGCAGGACGAGGACGTTTTGAGCTATGCCCTGTTCCCCCAGGTCGCTACCGACTTCTTCAAATACCGCCAGGCACAGCAGGAGAAAGTGGATATGACCCAGGCGGACACCAAGAACGGCGCATACCCTGTATAAGATGCAGGACCGCGCCTGAAACAGCGAAAACTGGAAACGGTGAAAAGCTGGAAGCATGAACGACCAGCAAAATAAAAGGCGGCAGACCCTTTTCGGAGGGCTCTGCCGCTTTTGTAATAATTCTGTAAAAATTTTGCAAAAAATACTTGACAATACAGACAGGAACCTATTAAGATAACAAGTGTTATAATAGTTTGCAGTTCTGCTGAGGGAAT
>CANRMK010000013.1 GCA_947631715.1 uncultured Acetatifactor sp. | reverse complement strand
AACAGATTCTCACTTGCCATGGGCATTACCGGAACAGCTTTGTCAGAAGCGATTCATTTTTGCGGCCGCCTGAGACATCAGAATAAGTGAGGCTGTCCACCTTTCCCTCTATATCCACTTCCCCTTTGTCAAGGGTCAACCTGCTCACATGGAGGTCATTTCCCTTGATCATAAGCATTCCCTGTTCCGTCTCCAGCAGGATTTCATGTTCGTCAAAGGATAAGACGTCATTGACGCCGTTGATCATACAGCTCTTCCTGTTGGTCATTGTGACCTTATGCATACGCGCACTATTGTTGAGATCTTCCATAGGCCCTTTCCTTTCGGGAAGCCATTTCCCACGCGCTTCCTCCAGTAAATTATATGTGGGGAAGTGCACATTCAGAACTTGTCAGGAAGATCCTTTTTTTCGTCACAGATACCGGAATAATTCCCCGGCTTCCTCTTTCCGCACAGTTTCCTGTACATCCAAAACCTCTACCTTGACTTCTTTATTGCCAAAGGAGATGGTGATAATATCCCCTTTCTTTACGTTTGCGGAAGCTTTGGCAGGCTTGTCGTTGATAAGGACCCTGCCGCTGTCACAGGCCTCGTTTGCAACAGTTCTCCGCTTGATCAGCCGGGATACCTTTAAATATTTATCCAGTCTCATACTTATCTATACTCCTTTGCATGCTTCCGCCGCTTTCTTTGTGCGTCCGTCTCGTCCCCGCGCCATAAAAAAACGGAGAACCCGTTTAAGGTTCTCCGCAGGAACAACAGATTAATTCAGCGCATCCTTAAATGCCTTGCCAGCCTTGAACTTAGGTGCCTTAGATGCAGGAATCTTGATGGTCTGCTTGGTAGCGGGGTTTCTGCCCTCTCTTGCGGCTCTCTTGGATACCTCAAAGGTACCGAAGCCAACCAGCTGAACCTTACCATCTTTCTTCAGCTCACCGGTAACAACATCGGTAAATGCTTTCAGAACTTTCTCTGCGTCTTTCTTGGAGACACCAGCCTGCTCAGCCATAGCTGCGACTAACTCTGTTTTGTTCATAATTGAACTCCTCCTCTAACATGCTTTTTGTTTCTGTATTTTTCGTAGATGCTTCTTGTGAAACGTCTATAACATATATACTCGTTTTTCATTTATTTGTCAAGGCTTTTTCCGATATTTGCGGCTTTTTGCCCAAAACTATTCATATCTTTCGATCAAATCATCAATTTTATCTGCCAAAATCTGTTCCTGCGGCAGCTTGCACAGCCTGGAAATATTGGAAACTGCAAGCAGCAGCTCCCCCACAGGCCCCTGGAGAGCCTCCTCTCCCGCCGCACTGCCCAATGCCTCGATTTCAGCTGTGGATTCTTTCAGGCGAGCCAGGGCATTCTGAAAATCTCCCTGATTCTCATAAAGCTTGTCCGCTTTCTTTAAGACCTTGACTGCTCTCGTCAGCGCTGGCAGTTCCACAGGAATCTCTTTTAAAGGCGTCTCCGCCGTCGCCTTACCGGCCTTTTCCTTCTTTTTGATCTCATCCCAGTTCTCCAGAACCTGGGCGGACGTATCCGCATGAACGGTTCCGAACACATGCGGGTGCCGGCGCACCATCTTTTCCGCCACCTCATTCACCACATCTTCCATGGTGAACAATCCCTCTTCCTCGGCGATCCTGGCGTGCATCACTACCTGCAGAAGCACATCCCCCAGCTCTTCCCTGAGATTTTCATAACTGCCCGTGCGCTCGTAAATGCGGATAGCGGCCACGACCTCCGCTGCCTCCTCCGTCATGCAGGGCCGGAGGCTTCCGTGGGTCTGTTCCCTGTCCCAGGGGCAGCCGTTCTCACTGCGCAGTATTTTGATGATCTCCAGAAAATCTTCATAGGTGTATCTCTTTTTTTCTTCCATAAAAATCTCCATTCCAAGCGAATGTGTTCGCTTTGCGGTTCCCGCACTTTTGTTTTTCAGTTCAGCTGATCCAGAAGCTGATCCCATATATTCCCCGAAACACCGCTTTCTCCGCCAGACGGAACCAGATCCGCAAAGGCGAATGAAATATCCTTTTCCTCCGAGTCCACCTGTATGGTATAGCTCCTTGTGGTATAGCCCGTCCGCCGGAATGTGATCACATGAGTCCCTGCACTTTTGACAAAGCTGCAGGGCGCTTTCCCAATATAGCTTCCGTCCAGGTATACCTCCGCGTCCTCCGGTGAATCTATGTGCACTTTATAATAAGTAGATATTTCATTTGAGCTCACCGTACTCTCCGTACTTTCCGCCTCGGAGCTTTCGCTCCCACTGTCCGGCTCGTATGGATCCAGCTCTACATTGATCCCGGCCGATTCCTGCCCCACTCTGATATATTGTGTGATGGACTGATAACCTTCTGCTCTGGCTATCAGCTGATGAAGCCCGTATTCCAGCGTCACCGGCCCGGAAATATCTATCGGCTGGCCGTCGATGTACAGCTCCGCCGTGGAGGGACTCACGGAGAACAGCACCATGCCCGACTGAGGCTCCGGAATCTCCATATCGCCGATATCCAGCACTGTCTCCTGATCCCTGCCGATGGCCACTCTCCTGGTTCCTCCGCCGCCCCGGCGGCTGATCGTCACATCGTAATTCCCCTCCGGCACTGCGATCAGCATGTCCTCTGTGATCCGCCTGACCACCGACTGGCCGATCTCGATCCAGCCTCCCACAAAATTCTCATCATTTTCCAGTCTCAGGTAACCGTGCCCTTTCTCCACCCGAACGGACAGTACCTGTGTATCGATCCCGGAGAAGCACAGTACATCAGCAGGGTTAAGATCCATGATATCAATGTTTTTTCCCTGTGACAAATACTGAGTATTGTCCGTGATCTTAAAGGTCTCCGGCCCGATAGTCACCTGACGGCGCACCGTATTCAGCTCATAGCGCGTGATCCCCTCATAGCTCCACGCTTTCTGGGACAGCTGCAGCGTTGTGAGATGCTTATCCGACTTTAAAAAGGTAATGTCAACGATCTCTCCTGTCTCTATCTGCTCCAGTGATAAACTGTCTCCATATTTATCGCAGAACCGCGTGGTATCGTCCAGGGAGAGCGTGTATCTGCGGCCCAGCTCCGGATTTAAAAAGGTGAGCGTATTTTTCTGGGGATCCCTGTCCACGAGCACCGCCGTGTCTGCCGAATCATAGCTGTCAGGCCCTGTGACCACAAACCCGGTATCAATGCGCTCCGGAGACGGGGACGGCCCCTGAGAAGTCCCCATGCCCTGCGTTTTCCCGCAGGCAGCCAGCGCTGCCGCCGTCAGCAGCCCCAGCATTCCGGCCGTTATTCTTCTTGTGCTGTATGTGTTCTTTCGTACCACACTAACCTCCATGATTCCGCTATGACGGTATCTTAAACCTTTCGGAAAACTTCATCCAGAAAATTCTGTTTTTCTTTCTCCTGCGCTATCAGTTTATCCAGCTTTTCCTGATTTCTTCCCGGTATCCACGCCTTTCCTGAATTATAGTAGAAATTCGCGATCTTCCAGAATTTTTCCGGATATGCCAGTCTGTAATACAGATCAATGCGGGCGGCCGCGGAAAGCGGCGTCTCCGCTTCATAGGCCGTGATCAGCTCCGTTCCCAGGGCAACGGACCAGTTGCTCTTCTCCAGCAGTTTTCTCAAAAGAAGATAGAGATCCCTGACAGGATTATCGGGCAGACACTTTTCAAAATTAACAAGGAACCACCCGTTTCCATTCTTTAAGATATTATGATACTGATAATCTCCATGACAGAACGTTATTTTCCCCGTGCGGGCATTCCGGCTGAGGTCATTCAGGGAATGGCTGTATTCTTTCCATTCCTCCGTCATCTGCTGGGCCTGATCCAGAAAATAGTCAAAGCTGTTCAAAAGGCTGATCTCAAACCAGGTCTTCTGGCCTTTCTGTTTTAAAAATTTCTTTACCCGCTTCAGCTCACGGTTATGCTTTTCATATTCTTTCTCAGGAGAAAAGGGCGCCGGCAGACCGGGGGTATCATCGGGCAGCTCCATGGACTGATGAAGCTTCGCGAGCAGCCTTACCGTCTGGCTGCACTCCCCTCTGTCATAAATGTTGCACTCCCGGCCGTCAGACCAGGTCTTAAGCACATAAGCCGTACCGTCAGCATCTCTCACGGATAAAGCTCCGTCTCTCGCAGGAATGATCTGTTCCGCCTGGACAGTCTTTCTGTCCGCAATCTCCTGGAGCAGCCTATTCTGCAACACTATCCTCTCACTGCTGCCCGCATATTCCTTAAAGATCAGGAATCCCTGATCCGTCTCGCACAGAATCGCACCTCTGCCCTTGCGGGTTCGGAGCACTTCTATCTCATACTGTTCCAGTAATTCCACAGCTCTGTCATTCACTTCCGGCCCCTCCTGATCGATTTACGCTACCGCACATAAAGCCCGGTTCATAACCTATCTTATGAGAGGAATTTTGAAAGTATGAGTTGTGTCAGCAGGGAATCATTCTCTTTCCTCCGAAAGCCATTTCCGCGCTTCCGCCAGAAGATATTCCCGGGTATTTCTCTCCGGCACGTCCAGCACCTGCTCTAACAGCCGGTTCAATGTACTGCCCAGTTCTTTCCCGGGTCTCATGCCCAGACCGATGAGATCCGATCCCGTCACCGCCAATGTCTTTAGAGAGACACATTGCCGCTTTTCCGTCAGCTCCCGGTAGAGCTGCTGCCACCGGTCCAGCTTCTCCAGCTTTTCCTGCCGCATATAACCGCTCTGGGCCAGGATATCCGCTCTCTTTACCAAAAACAGGCCGGGAAAAGCCTCCTGCCCGATCCGGTTCACGGCCCGCCGCAGAGCGCGTATATCGGGTTCCGCCGTATTTCCATAATCATGATACATGACCAATGTGCAGACCCGGTTCACCGTATCATTGTCGAACCTTAGCCGCCGCAGGATCGTCCGCGCCATTTCCGCCCCGATCTGGGCATGGCCCTGAAAATGTGTGATCCCGTTTTCATCCTTTACCAGCGCAGCAGGCTTTCCGATATCGTGCAGAAGCATCGTCAGCCGCAGCACACGATCCGGCTCTATTTCCAAAAGGCTGTGCAGCGTATGCTCTCCCACACTGTAACAGTGATGGGGATGATTCTGTTCCGTCTCCATGGCACGGTCAAATTCCGGGAAAAACACCTTTGTCACACCGCATTTATAAGCCTCTCTGAGATAGTCCGGATGAGGCGATACCATCAGCTTCACCAGCTCCGCCTGAATCCGCTCCGCGCTGATATTCTCAAGGGATGGCGCCAGTCGCTTTATGGCCTCTTTCGTACTTTCGTCCAGCCTGTAGCCCAGCTGGGCCGAAAAGCGGATTGCCCTGAGAATCCGCAGGGCATCTTCCCCGAACCGCTGCCCGGGATCCCCCACGCATCGGATCACTCCCTGCCGAATATCGTTGATACCGCCATAGAGATCCACCAGTCCTTTTTCTTCATTATAGGCCATGGCGTTGATGGTAAAATCCCGCCGTTTCAGATCCTCCTCCAGGCTGGGGGTAAAGACTACCTCCCGAGGGTGGCGGCTGTCCTCATATTTCCCGTCTATGCGGTAGGTGGTGACCTCAAACCCCTCTCTGTCCAGCATCACCGTGACCGTTCCGTGCTGTATCCCCGTGTCCACCGTGCGGGCAAACAGGGCTTTCACCTGCTCCGGCCTGGCGGAAGTCGTAATGTCCCAATCCTGCGGCTTACGGCCCAGAAGCGAATCCCGGACGCAGCCGCCCACAGCATAGGCCTCAAAGCCCGCCGCCGTTAAAGTCTTTATAATATAATTCGCCTTTTCAGGCACCTGGATCCGAATAGCGCTCACCACCTTTATGAACAGCCTGCCATTTACGGGAAAAATTTCTCTATCACTTCCACAATCCCATCCTCATCATTGGACGACGTGATGTAATCAGCCGCCGCCTTTACTACAGGCTGGGCGTTTTCCATTGCAACCCCCACTCCCGCAAAGCGCAACATTTCAATATCGTTAAATCCGTCCCCGCAGCACACCGTATCCTCCCGCCTTATGTTCAGATATCTTAAAATTTCGGCCAGGCCCGCCGCTTTTGTGACGTTTACAGGCACCACTTCAATAAAATAAGGCTCTGAGCGAAAAATACCCACCCTGTCTCCGCATAACTCAATAAGCTGCCTCTCCAGTTTTTCCGCCTTTTGAGGCTCCGCAGTCATCAGACATTTACAGACGGGAAAGTTTATATATTCTATAAATTTATCTTCTTTTCTGACTTTCATTTTAGTATTTCTGGACGTCAGCCCAACATACCTGTCCGGGTCAAATGCAGAGATAATCTCGTCCTCTTCATATGTGATCAGGCCGCAGCCCTTTTCGGCGGCAAACTGATACAGCTCCGGCAGGATACTTAACGGCAGCGCTTTCTGATACAGTACACGGCCCGTATGGGATTCCACGATCCGTCCTCCGTTGTAAGACAACAGGTATCCCCCATAGCGCTTCAGTTCCAGCTCCTCCTCACAGCCGCGCATACCCGGCGTGGGCCTTCCGGAAGCCAGGACTACCTTGTGTCCTCTCAGGATCGCTCCCTGTACCGCCTGCTTTGTGGCGGCAGTGATCTCTTTTCGGGAATTGGTCAGCGTACCGTCAATATCCATCGCCAGAAGTTTCTTGTCCATGCTTCTCTTTTCACTTTTCTTTTCACTTTTCTTTTCGCTTTTCTTGTCCGTTTTCTCTTCAAAAAGGCGGTGAGAAAGAACCCCACCGCCTGCCATTTCCTCATTATTCAGCGCCGGATCCGCTCTCTGTTTCCTCTGATGCCCCACTGGCTTCTTCGGAACCCTCTGCCGCTTCTGCACTGTCACCGGCTGATACGCCGCTGTCCCCGCCGTTGTCTGCCGCTTCTTCCTCGGCCTGAACCTGAAGATAGCGCAGCCTGCCCTTGGGATCTTCCACCTCCAGATCCTGGGTGATTCTCTCAATATATTCCGGCATGATCGTGTTGTCGAGCATGCTGTTCCGGATGCTGATCTTCCACTGGGGATCTCCGGCGCCTGCATAGTAGATTACATAGGATACTTCCGAATTTTCAGGCGTTATGACAGCTGTGTCGCCGCTCTTGCGCCCCTCTGCAAAGATCCAGTCCGTCAGCTCTCCCGTCAGTTCCGTTGACAGCACTTCCTCCAGCAGGCCGCCCTCCGCATCGATATCGGAGGGATCATTATATTGATCTGCAAGGGCTCCGAAGCTTTCCTCCGTGGCCTCTCCCGCTTTCCACTCGTCCAGAACGGCCTGAGCGTCTGCGTCATTGGGTATTATGAGACGGACATTCGCCGACAGAGTCTGATCCAGGTAGCGGTCCTCAAATTCCAGCACATAATAGCAGTGGGAGCCTGTATCTTCGATGACCGTTGTATCCTTGGCCTTTCTGGAGCTGTCAAACAGCCACTCCCTCAGCAGGACCTGTACCGATGTGCGGGTCTGATTTTCAAAAAGCTCCCCCTGAGTGCCGATGGTTTTTTCTTTTTCATCCGCTGTTTTCTTTGCCTCGGACATGGCGGCTTCTATCTCGGCCTCCGACGGTTCATAGGCAGCTTCCTCTCCGTCCGCAGCCTCCGTATCGCCGCTTTCAGCACTCTCGGATTCCTCCACGGGATCCGCAAGCTCTGTGGGTTCCGTGGGAAGCTCCGCATTCACCACAGTCATACGGTAATCCACGGAATCATAATCGTTCTTATTTTGATCATAATATTCCTGAATCTCTTCGTCCGAGGGAGTTCTGCTCTCCCGGACACTCTCGTAATATGCGCTGGTTATCATGCCCTCTTTTACGTAATCCTCTACCCGGGACATTGTGGCATAAGGACCGAACATTTCCTGAACATAGGCTTTCAGGGTAGAGCCTGACTCTGCAGCTGCGTCCTGAAGCGCTTTCTTATATTCCTCATAATCCTCGGTCGGATCGTAAGTAAAGACATCTGCTGACGCCATCATTTCCCTTTTCAGCGCTTTCGTCCTTTTTATGTTATCCACCGCCATCTGCTCGAAAAAGTCTTTCCAGGTCAGGGTTTCGGAATACATCTGCTGAGACAGGTCACCGCTCAGATCCAGGCCGAACATGCTCAGATAATAATAGTTCTGGGACATATAGCTGTTCATCACCAGATTATAGTTATAATCGAACTCTACCCGGGGCACCTTTTCGCCGTCCACTGTGATATAAGTCCCATGCACAGTCAGATAACTGCGGATAGGAAATGACGCCACCAGACACGCAAGTCCAACTACCAGAAGAATCCCCACCACGGCAGATATCTTCTTTTCCCGTTCCTCTTTCTTTTTCTGCTCCTGCCTTTTCTGCATTTTCAGATCATAGCGGGTGACTACCTTCTCCGGCGCCTCTGCATTTTCCTGTTTTTGTTTCTTCTTTTTAGATTCAGACATGGTACTGTCTCCTTTTCCTGATTCTTCCTGCTCTGTTGTCCCGGGCTTCCGGGCACACTGCGGCTGCGGCGCAGGCATCAGATCCTCCCTGCACCTCATACCCTGCCTATTTTACAGTATTTTTTCTGAAATGTGAAGCCATTTCACATATTTTTAAGTTTTTACTCTGATTATGGACAGAATTTTGCCGCGCCCGGACTTTTAACTTGCATAACAGAAAATATGGTATTAAAATGGATTTGTGTCTGCATTCCTGTCAGAGAGAGAAACTGTATGTGCTAAAGGAGGAGGGTAAAAATGTTTGAAGCGCTGAAAAAAAGAGCCTTGAAATCAGTCCTGTTCAGTTCCATTGTGTTCTGTGTATTGGGAATCGCAATGATCATTTTCATGGGACGGGAAGCTTATTATGGTATCACAGGTTATGAAACCTTTGAAACACTGGCGCCGGATGAGATCAGGGGCCAGATGGTGGATGTGTCACTGACGCTGAATTTTGGCGCTTTTTTGAAAGAATCGGAGAGAAATACGGATACCAATATCACCACCGACCGCTATTATTACTATGTGATTCTCACCGGCGATGAAACCGCCGATGATTTCCGCTATATGAGCATTAAGGTTCCTGCCTCTTATCATTCGGATATGGACGCCATGTCCGAGAATACCTTTGAGGGATATTATTCCGAACCTATGGAATTCTTCGGTAAGATACGGAAGCTGAGCAAGGAAGACTACCAATATTTTAAGGAATACTTTACAGACGGCGAAAACGGTCTCACGGACGAAGAATTTGAGGCCTGCACAATTCCCTATTATATTCAGGTGGAGACCAGCAAGACCGGCAACACGGTCATGGGAATCATTATCTGCGCAAGCGGACTTGTGCTCATCATCCTGGGAATCGTGCGTATCTGGAGAGCCGCTTCCGGCGCGTCCCTGAAGAAATTCCGGGCGATCCTTGCGGAACAGGGCTGTACGGAAATGACAGCGGAATCCGATTACAACGCCGCCCGGTCCTACACCAAAAAAGGAGACTTAAGAATCGGACGGCTGTTCCTCTATTATATGAGCGGTTATAAGCCTATGGCAATTCCCAACAGCAAGATCCTCTGGGCTTACCAGACTACCACCACCCACCGTACCAACGGCATCAAGACCGGCACTACCTACAGCATTATGGTCTATGAGGACGGCCGGAAAGGCTCCATTGTCCTGCCTGTGCCCAACGAGTCCACTGCCCACGCTATGCTGGACCAAATCAACACCACACTGCCCTGGGTCGTGGTAGGCTATACCGATCAGCTGCAGAAGCTTTTCAGTAAAGACCGGGCGCAGTTTTTGTCTCTGCGCTATAACACGGTAGAGCATTTGGCCGTAGACAGTTCCGATCCTTACGCACAGAGTACATACAGTTCCACAGACGATTCTACAGGCAATTCCAATACCTGACAATACAACGTACGACAAAACAGCAGTTTGGCCTTAAAGGGCCGAACTGCTGTTTTATTCCCCAAATTTACAGTTCTATAATAGCGGTATCATACGCAGCGATGGTCACTGTCCTGTTGCCTTTTTCTGTGGGTATCACCGTTGTCTGCTCCTGATCGCTGTTGTTGATCGCTACAAGCCTGCCGCTCTCCGGATAATACGCACATTCCGTATACAGATTGTCCGTCATGTAAAGGCCGCATGTGCCCTCGCCGCCTGCATAGCGGATCAGATGATACAGCATCCGGGTGTTCTCAGGATTTACCTGGAAAGATGCAAGATAGATCCCTTTGCCCTTTCCGAACTCATTTATCGTTACCAGAGGCCTGTCTCCGTCTGCCAGCAGTACTTTCGCCCTGCCGTCCGTAAGGAAAAGGTGTTCTTTCGGTTCCACGCAGACTCCCGCCGGCAGCAGCTTCTCCGTATCTTCCGCCTCAAAGCTCCATTTCCCATGGCAGACCTTGGCTCCGGTATCCTCATCGATACCCAGCACATGCGCCATTCGGAAGAAATTGTCATAGCCCTCCACGGCGGACGGCTCGTTCACACCGATAAAGGCGCCTCCGTCATGCACCCACTTTGTAAGGAGCGTCACGACCTCCTCGTCTTTCCAGTAATCGCCGCCGCTCCATGCGCTTCCCGCATAGCCCGCGTTAATCACCACATCCACATCTTTCAGCGCGCCGTTCTTCACGTCATCAAAGGAGATAAATTTCACCTCGACAGGCAGGCCGGATAACGCCTCGTTGATATGAATCAGGTCATGCATGTATGTCTCATGGAAATGCCCTGACAGCGTCCAGGACCGAAGCGCCCCCCAGCTGTGCAGAACGGCTGCTTTTGTCTTGATCGTGTACGGTTTTCCCGCATCGTGGAATGTCCTGATCAGGCGGAATTCATCGGATACCTTTTCTATATAATCGCAGAAGTCCGGAAAATCCTCTACCAGATGCAGATAACCGCCCAGGCCGATCCTGTCGATCTTTGCCCGAAGCAGGGCCCTTCTCACACTGTTCCAGTATTTCTTGGCCTCCAGGGTGGGATCGCCGCCCTCCATAAAGGTAGGAGCCCCGCCGAGCCCCACAGGGAACAGGTAAGGGTGGAGCCTCAGCTCATGAGTAGGCACGTCCACACCGGCGCAGAGTCTTGCCTCATAACCGGAAAATACGCATTTGATCAGACCGTCAAAGCCAAACTCCTGGAATCTCCCATTGTAGGGTTCAACACCCACCCAGCTGTCATCATAGAACACATAAGCCTTTTTGCCATAGCTATGCACCATGTCGATGAGCTTCCTGCCGAAAGAGATCACAAAATCATTTATAAACTCCATCCAGTCGGCCTTGCGTTTTGTACCGGGCATATGTGTCACATGGAGCTTCCCCTGATTAATGAAATCCTCCGCGGTCATACGGTAGCCGTATTTCTGTTCAAATTCATCCAATGCCAGGGCGCTGACCGTATAATCATAGGAGCCCCAGTCGGAGAACAGCTGCCGGTTTCTCTCATTGCTGCCCCAGATCCACACAAAGTTGTAGAACATGGAGGTAAATCGTACGACTGTAGTATCCGGGTGGGTCTCGCACCAGTTTTTCATCCAGCCCAGCATATACTCCTGTGTTTCCGGATATCTGGGATCGATCTGCATCAGGTGCTCCTTGTCCCAGTTGTTGGTAGTATGGTTATACATGGAAATCTCTTCCCAGATACGGTATGCCAGAAAGCTTACCGTGTACTTATGAAAAGGCGTAATATCGCGGATCGTAACGGTGCCGGAAGCCTTGTCATAAGTCCATTTCCCATTGTCTACCTTTTCATTGACGGTTCTGTCGTAAACCTCCCAGTATTTAAAAGCCGCCGGCGAATCATTTACCGTGAACTGTTCCGAAAAAAAGCTTTCCATCAGATTCACGGTCAGCTCCCCGCTCTCCGCCACCGCCGCCGGCGTGCAGAGAAAGGTCTGCTGCAGCTTATCCTGATTTTTTCTCGCCCATTCATTGTGATCCCGGATAATGCAGATGGTAGAATAAATTCCGTAACCGGCGTGGACGATCTCGTCAGAGAGCACTGTCCCGTCGCTGTCGCGGATCACATCCGCGCCCCATTTTTCCGCCATTTTCAGTGTAAGCTGCTCATACCCGGATTCCCCCGGCAGAGTAAAGCCCCCTTTGGTCTTTGGCATTTCTCTTTCCTCCCTGTCACTGATTCTTTTTGATTTCTTCTGTTTTTAGAATCTTTTTCTCTCTATCACTCTATCACTTTATAACGGTTTCCTGCCTTTATAGATTCATCTTCCGGCACAGGGTGACAATTTCGCCCCTTGTCACTATCCGGCTTAACTCTTCGCTTCCGTCTCCGGCGATCAGCCCCAGGCTGCAGGCCGCACGCACATAAGGCCTTGCAAACTTCCGACAACTGCCGTCATAGGCGCAGGGCGTCTCGGCCGGCAGCGTCTTACGGCTCTTGTATCCGTTCATAGCAAATACCAGAAACTCCTCCAGCGTCACTGCCTGCAGGGGCATAAGACGGCCATCCGGCGCCAGACCGGAATCGATCATTCCGTTCTGACAGGCACATTCCACGATCCCTGCATACCATTCATGCCCCACCACATCAGTATAAAAATCATTGTATACATTGGTGGGAAAGAAGCGCGCCGTCCGGATCAGCAGATCCAGCACCGCCACCCGGTCAGCCGGCTCGTCCGGCCGGTCCAGCTCCGGCAAAAGCTCCGGATCCGGAGCGTCCTGGCAGTCTGCAGGCCGTACAGGCTTCACGATTTCCTCCGGCGGATCCCAGGTTCCGCACCCTTCTGTCATACAGTCCGCAAGATACCGATAGGCCGGATCCTTGTGCCCGCCGCAGATTTTTTGAATCTCTGAGGCCACGACCCCTGCCATGTAATAGGCCCCGTAATCATTGGTATGCGTATAATCGTCCGGAAAAAAGTAGGGCTTCGAGCCTTCCAGACCTTTTTGCTTCACGAATTCCATGCTGTATCTATGAAGATCCAGCACCGGCACGTCCGTTTCTTTCCCGATTTCCAGGCAGACCGCCGCATACTCCTCCAGCAGGTCATTATAGCTTCCGTCATTCCCTCTCCAGGTATTCCGGGCCAGAGGCGTCACGAGGACCGGATATCCTCCCTTTTCTCTGCACTCACTGATATACCGCAGAAGATTGTCCCGGTAGCCCTCCCGGGCTTTCAGCTCCGCCAGCTTCTGGTCATTATGGGCGAACTGAAAGAAAAAGAAATCCCCAGATCTGCCATACCGTTCCACTATCCCGTAATGTCCCTCTTTCCGAAAGCTTTCCGTGGTAAGACCGGAATGGGCATGGTTGGAAACCGCCGCCTTTTCATTCATATAGGCCGTAAGCATCTGTCCCCAGCCGGAATAGCTGGTCCCCGGGGCATAGGGATACTCCGCGCTCTGGTCCGTCACAGTGGAATCTCCCGCAATATAGACCACGGGACAGGCGGTCTCCTCCACCAGCAGTTCACTGACAGCCGGCCGGTCCGCCACTATGGTAATATCAACTGTAGTGTCCGCATAGATCCCGGTCTGTCCCCGGGGTATGATATCGCACACGTTGACGATCATAGTAAGGGTAAATACCGTATCAGCGCCTACATCTCCTCTGTAAGCCAGACGCCTGCGTCCCGTAAAGATCATCAGATCCTTTAACGGCGCTTTCGTCCGAAGCGTATATGTCACTCTGTAATTTCCCTGGCGGGGAACATCTACCGCAAAAGACAGGGGAATCCGTCTGTGCTCCCCTTTCCAGCTATGTCCGGATTCTTCCTGCAGGCCGGATACCAGGGCGTCCGAATCCAGGAAACAGCCGTTTTCATCTTCCCCGATCCGGGACAGGTCCCGGTCCTTATACCAGGTAAACGTGTCAAAACCCGTATTCAACTCCGGTATCCTTAAAAGCTCCTGCTCCCGCCTGTTCTGTTCTGTCAGAAATCCGTACCCTCTTTCCGGCCCGTAAAGATCCGATGCAGATACATTCGTGGCGCCGGCTTCGCCGGAAGCCCTGCCGAACCGAAAATCTCTGTAAAACATATCTACAGGGCACCATCCTTTTCAATGGTATCGGATATCAAAAGCGTGGAGAAAAATGCAAGGGTAAGTCCCTGTCCCCAGCCCTGGATATAGTCCCTGGGGATTCCGCGGTATCCCTCTTTGTCATTCATAACAGCGGTACCGCCGGACACGTTCATCACCTTGCCGTCCGCGCTGACATTTGCAAGCAGGCCCTTGATGGACTTATTTATGTATTTGGAGTGAAGAGGGTTCCCCCTTGTCAGCATGGCCGCAGCTATTCCCGCGGAGGCTGAGACTTCCTCGTAGGATTCAGGATCGTCCAGCACAGTCCTCCAGAGGCCGTTCTCTGTCTGTACGGTCTTTAATGCCGCCAGCTGTTCATTCAGGGAACCTGCCACATCGATGTACTTGGGATACAGATAGCATTCCGGCAGAACATTTCCCACCTGCGCCATGGTAAACGCGGCCCATGCATTCGCCCGGCCCCAATAAATCCCGGACATATGGCTCTTATCAATGTTATTGTATCCGTGATAATAGAAACCGCTGCTGGGGTTCTGCAAATATTTGATGTGCCAGTACCACTGATTCAGGGCATCGTCTATCAGCTCCTTATCGTTGTTCATCACTCCAACCCTGAGAAGCAGAAATGCTGCCATGAACAGCGTATCCGCCCACGCCTGCTCCGGGAAATCGTTGTTTGCGGAAACGGTATGCTGCAGTACATGATCGCCAAAACGGAGTGCATCCTTTTTCAGGTAATCCACCTTGGACATCAGGATATCGTAATATTTTTTATCCTGTGTCGCCTTGTAGAGAGTGATCAGGCAGTGGCCCATGGCACAGGCGTTTACTGTCCATACCTTGGGAAGTCCCAGATCGATCAGCTCGTCTACCCGGTCCTTTAAAAGCGTGAGATACTCTTCCTTTCCTGTTTTTTCATAGGCATCGCTGATACCATAGTATGCAACGCCGCAGGGCCAATCCCAGGTAAGATCCATATTCATGGTCTTCTTCACGATCCGGTCAATGACATCTTCGATCTGTTTCTTATCATACTCCAGCTTCATAGCACCCTCCATTCTGTCGTTATAACGACGCATTAGATCTCATTCTGATAGTTCTATTTTATGATACTATGCCTGTAACTGCAAGCATCATTTTCCGAATGTTTTGTTCGCTCGTAACAGTTCAGCCCTTCCGTCATATTCAGCCCGGTACTGCCGATGTTCTCCCGGCAGACCGTTGGAGCACGTCGGCACTTGGCGAGGTATTCTCGAGCCTAGTGCCGTTACGTGCGGAGCCGAGCGGAAGCGTGTCTGCCGGGAGAACATCGGCAGTACCGGGCGTGACTTGCAAGAGAAAGGCTGA
>CANRMK010000012.1 GCA_947631715.1 uncultured Acetatifactor sp. | reverse complement strand
TGCGTCAAGTGCCTTGAACGGGATGCAGACCGGACGAAAAAGATACGGCAGCAGGCATATGACAGGCAGGCTGCAGGAGAGGAGCGGCGTGAAAAGATGAATCAGGATCTGACAGTGGGAAAGCCCGGTACGGTAGTGAGGAGGTTCTGTATTCCGCTGTTCGGCAGTATTATCTTCCAGCAACTATACAATATTGCGGACAGCTTTGTAGCGGGGAAATTTGTGGGAGAGGACGCGCTGGCCGCGGTGGGGAACAGCTATGAGATCACTTTGATCTTCATTGCTTTTGCGTTTGGGTGCAATATAGGCTGTTCCGTTATCGTATCCCAGCTTTTCGGTGCAAAGCGTTACGGAGAATTAAAGACGGCTGTCTCCACGGCGTTAGCCGCCATCGGTGTCCTCTGTGCTGTGATGATGACGGCGGGCGTCCTGCTGGATGGGAAGCTGTTGGCCATGATCCATACTCCGGAAGAGGTCTTTGCCGCCTCCAAGCTGTACCTGGATATTTACATATGGGGCCTGCCCTTTGTCTTCTACTATAACGTGGCCACAGGGATTTTTTCGGCATTGGGGAACTCCCGGACGCCTTTTGTCTTTCTGATGTGTTCTTCCATTGCCAATATTGGGATGGATATCCTTTTCACCACACAGTTTTCTTCTGTGTTCCGGTACGGAGTGGACGGGGTGGCCTGGGCGACTTTCCTCTGCCAGGGGGTCAGCTGCATTCTCGCCCTGATCTTTGTGTTCCGCAGCTTAAAGACCATAGAGACGAAAGGGAAGACCGTATTTTTTTCCTGGAATCTGCTGAAAAAAATATCCGTTGTCGCTATTCCCAGCATTTTACAGCAGAGCTTTATCTCTGTGGGCAACATAGTGATCCAGGGAATCATCAACTCTTTCGGAACAGGGGTCATGGCAGGGTATTCCGCTTCGGTCAAGCTGAACAATCTGGTGATCACCTCCCTTACCACTATCGGGAACGGTATCTCCAACTTTACTGCCCAGAATATCGGGGCGCGGAAGCTTCCGAGGATCCGGGAGGGCTTCAGGGCCGGCCTGAAGCTGGTGTGGACGATCTGTCTGCCGTTAGCCGTCCTCTATTTCTTTGGAGGAAAGTACCTTGTGCGGATCTTTCTGGATGCCCCCAGCGGGACTGCCATGAGGACAGGAGTGGAATTTCTGCGGATCGTGGCGCCGTTTTACTTTGTGGTGGCGGCGAAGCTGGTGGCCGACGGTGTGCTCAGGGGCGCAGAGATGATGAGGCACTTTATGATCGCTACCTTTACAGATCTGATCCTCCGCGTGATCCTGGCCAAGCTGCTCTCGCTCACTGCGCTTGGCTCCACAGGCATATGGCTGGCATGGCCTATCGGCTGGTGCATCGCCACAGTTCTGTCGCTTTTGTTCTACCGCAGCGGGAAATGGGGAAAGGAGTAAAGGCGCGGAAGCTGCCGCAACCTATCTCCGCCCCACGGCGGCGCAGACCCCGGCAAGGTGGGAGTCAGCGGGACCCTGGAAAAAGAGATCAACCTTAAGATCGCCGAGAAAGTAAAAGCATATCTGGAAGCATCGGACATACGGGTGGTGATGACACGGGAGGAGGACCGGGGACTGTATGATCCGGATGCTCCTAATAAGAAAGTCCAGGATATGAAGCAGCGTATCGCGCTGATCGATGAGACGGCGCCTGCCGTCACTGTGAGCATTCATCAGAACAGCTATCCGGAAGAGTACGTTCACGGGGCCCAGGTCTTTTATTACAACGGGAGCGCAAAAGGGCAGCAGCTGGCGGAACGGATCCAGGAGCAGCTGATCGAGAAAGCAGATCCCGCAAACAACCGCAGGACCAAGGCGAACGACAGCTATTATCTTCTGAAGAAAACGGGGATTCCCATTGTCATAGTGGAGTGCGGCTTTCTGTCCAACGCGGAAGAAGAGAAAAAGCTCTGCCTGCCGGAATATCAGGACAGAGTGGCCTGGGCCATACATATGGGAATTCTGCAGTATCTGAATGAGAACGGCCTGTAAAATTTATTTTCTTTTTATGATTCGTTCACAAATCGTTCATGGATATGGCATGACAAGGCGGGGAAAGGGTTGTATAATAATGTGACGATATCGGCCAGAAAAAAATCTTATGAGAAAGCACAAAGGGGTGGTAAAATGGCTGGCAAATCTAAGAATGGCGGCGAAAATGACAGCTTTATGACAAAGGTCGCCACATTCGTCGTGGACAGGCGAAATCTGTTCTTTCTATTGTTCGGCATTGCGATCATTTTTTCTGTGATATCCATGAACTGGGTGAGTGTGGAGAACGCCATGTCGGCGTATCTTCCCGATACGACTGAGACCAGCCAGGGCCTGGACCGGATGGAGGAACAATTCATTACATATGGCACGGCCCAGGTAATGGTGACGAATATCCCCTACGATGAAGCGGAGCGCATCGCGGATAGGCTGGAAGCCCTGGATACCGTGATCATGCTCTCCTTTGACGATACACAGGAGCACTACAATAATTTTTCCGCGCTGTATGATATTACATTCGGTTATGAGGAGACGGACGACAGGGCTTTGGAGGCGCTGGACCAGGTAAAGGAAATGCTGGGGGATTATGATATTTACGTGTCCACCAGCATGGGAGACGCCTCTGCGGAACAGATCGCCAGCGAGATGCAGGTGATCAGTGTCCTGGTCGCAGTGGTAGTGGTGACGGTGCTTTTGCTTACCTCCCAGACCTGGGCGGAGGTGCCTGTGCTGCTTCTCACTTTCTGTGCGGCGGCGCTGATCACAAAAGGCACTAATTTTATTATGGGGACGATTTCTTTTGTGTCCAATTCCGTGACTATCGTGCTGCAGCTGGCATTGTCTATTGATTATGCGGTCATTTTCTGCAACCGGTATAAGGAGGAGCATCAGAAGTTACCTATCCGCGAGGCGGATATTGTAGCCCTGAGCAAGGCCATACCGGAGATTTCGTCCAGCTCTTTGACAACGATCGGCGGCCTGATCGCCATGATGTTCATGCAGTTCGGCATCGGCAGCGATATGGCCCTGTGTCTGATCAGGGCGATCCTGCTGAGCCTGCTGGCGGTATTTTTGCTGATGCCCGGCCTGATCATGCTGTTCGGAAAGGCTATGGACAGAACCCATCACAGAAGTTTCATTCCCAAGATCCCTTTTGTGGGAAAATTTGCATATAAGACAAGATATATCATGCCGCCGCTTTTTGTGGTGATGATCGTGGGAGCCTTTCTGATCTCCTCCAAGTGTCCGTATGTGTATGGCTATTCCATGCTGGAGACGCCGGTGAAGAGCGATGCCATGGTGGTGGACGAAATGATCGAGGAGAGCTTTGGCTCCAGCAACATGGTGGCCATGATCGTACCGGCGGGAAATTACGAAAAGGAAAAGCAGCTGCTGAAAGAGCTGGACGCACGGCCGGAGGTGGATTACACCATGGGCCTGGCGAACACGGAGGCCATGGACGGGTATATGCTCACGGATAAGCTGACGGCCAGGGACTTTTCGGAGCTGCTGGAGCTGGATTACGAGGTGGCGGAGCTGCTGTATATGGCCTATGCGGTCAACGATGAAAATTACGCAAAGATCATAAACGGGCTTTCCACTTACAGCGTGCCGCTGATCGACATGTTCATGTTCCTCTATGATGAGGTGGATGAGGGGTATGTAACGCTGGACGATGAGATGATGGACACCCTGGAGGACGCCCATTCTCAGATGCAGATCGCTCTGGATCAGCTGCAGGGAGAGCAGTACAGCCGTATGCTGGTCTATCTGAATCTGCCGGAGGAGGGGGATGAGACCTTTGCCTTCCTCGATGAAATGCATGAGATCGCCGCAAAGTATTATGAAGAGCCGGTGCTGATTCCCGGGGAGGCCACCAGCCAGTACGATCTGTATAAGACATTCCAGACTGATAATACAGTGGTCAATGTGGTGTCCATCCTGGCGGTGCTGGTAGTGCTTCTGTTTACCTTTATGTCTGCAGGTATGCCTGTGCTGCTGATCCTGATCATTCAGGGCGCCATATGGACCAACTTCTCTTTTCCTGCGATCCAGGGGAAGAACCTGTTCTTTATGAGCTATCTGATCGTCAGCTCCATTCAGATGGGCGCCAACATCGACTATGCCATTGTGATCTCGGGGCGATTTATGGAACTGAAAGACAAGATGCCTAAAAAAGATGCAATCATAGAGACCATGAATTTTGCCTTTCCCACTATCGTGACTTCCGGTTCCATGCTGGCGCTGGCGGGGATCTTTATCGGGAAGATGTCCTCAGACGGTGCGATCTGCGGCATCGGACAGTGCCTGGGCCGTGGGACCATTATTTCCATCATTATTGTCATGTTCGTGCTGCCACAGATACTGCTTTTGGGTGAGAAAGTCATTGATAAGACATCCTTTGCAGTCTCCATTCCCTTAAAGCTGGAACGAACTTCGGGCCTGATGCGCGTGGACGGCCTTGTCCAGGGCCAGATCAACGGTACCGTCATCGGCGAGATGCACGGATTTGTGCGGGGAGATGCCAGCCTGTTCGTGAATATGGGCAAGCTGGAGGAACGCCAGGATGACGGAAGCGATCTGGAAACGCTTCTCGAACAGGAAAACAGCGGAGAGGCAGGGATATAAGTTTGAAAGTAAACTTTCAAATTTGGATTGGTATGCGTGCTGAAGCACGCTAGGGGTATAAGAATGAAGAGGAACGGAAACGGAAAGAAAATGGCGGCTGCCGGTCTCGCTTTGATCCTGGCATGCAGTATGCTCCCGGTGAGGAGCCTGGAAGCGGCGCCGGACAGTGCGGAGGCACAGGAAGAGGAGCAGCCGGAGGAAAAGCCGCAGGAAACTGTCATGATCGAAACGGCTGAAGAGTTTGCGGAGTTTGCGTCACAATGCGGACTGGACTCCTGGTCTGCGGACAAGTGGGTCATTCTGCAGCAGGATATTGATCTGACCGGAACGGATGTCCAGATGATCCCTATCTTTGCAGGCGTTTTTGACGGGAACAATCATACCATTTCCGGCTTCCGGTGCGAGGGAGACGGCTATGCGGGAGGATTGTTCCGCTATATCACTCAGAGCGGCACGGTGAAAAATCTGAAGCTCCAGGGAAAGGTGGAGGGAACTGAGGAACAGGAGTGCATCGGCAGTATCTGCGGCGTCAACTATGGGGTGATACAGAACTGTGATTTCACCGGTACCGTGAAGAGCCAGGACACGGTAGGGGGCATTGCGGGCATTAACGGTGCGTCAGGCACAATCACTGACTGTGATGTCTATGGCCATGTGGCCGGCTATTATACCACCGGCGGCATTGTGGGGGCGAACCACGGCTCTATGGCCCGATGCCATAACCATTCCGGAATCAACGATGACAGCGAGTGGGTGGAGAAAGACGATGAGATGGAGACAGGGCTGTTCTCCGGTATCAGCTCTTCCGACGGGGAAGTGGATTTTTACAGCGGCGTGGATACCGGCGGAATAGCGGGATATTCTGACGGGACCATCACGAGCTGTACCAACGATGGAACGGTGGGATACGAGCATACCGGGTACAATATCGGGGGAATCGCAGGACGTCAGGCGGGAGTGATGTCTCACTGCAGAAATACAGGCAATGTATTCGGCAGAAAAGACGTAGGCGGCATTGTGGGGCAGATGGAGCCTTACATAGAAGTGGATGAGGCAGAATCGCTCAGGAACGCCGTCAATAAGCTTCACGATCTGATCGATGGGACGCTGGACCACCTGCAGTCGGGGAAAAATACTGTGCAGTCCGATGTGGACCGGATCACTGCCTATGGAGACGAAGCGCTTGACACCGGGCATGGCATGGCGGATCAGGTGAGCAATTTCGCAGACACGAATGTGCAGCAGATTCATGAAATCAATGCAAGGCTGGATTATGTGACAGACCAGCTCCCCGGCGTAACGAGTGGAATCGCCAGTGCGGGAGATTCCTTTCAGCAGTTCGAAGAAGAGATGGAAAAAGCGCTCCGGAACGCGACAGTCAGCGGCGGAGACCTTGAAATGGATACGGGAACGGCCATGGAGCGCCTGAAGAGCATGGCGGCTTCTCTGCAGAATGCAGCGCAGCAGACGAAAAATATAGCGGATTATCTGAAAGAACAGCCGGATATCACATTCTCGACTCTCGGAGGCGAGTTCAACGACAGCAGGAATGCGCTTTACGGCCAGGTCAAGGGAATGACGGACGGCTTAAAGGACCTGAACCGGAATGCTTCCAGCTATTCGGATCAGACCGGCACGGACCTCAAGGCGGTGAACGATCAGATGAACGTGGTGTTCAACCTGCTTGCGGATAACCTTTCCGGCAAGGGCTTCAGCGTGGAAGAGATGTATGAGGAGGTCTCCGATGATGAGATCGATTTCATTACCACCGGACGTGCGGATTTCTGTACCAATGAGGGCGTTGTAAGGGGAGACATCAATATCGGGGGCATTGCAGGCTCCATGGCGATAGACGAGGAGGATCCGGAGGGAAACGCGGCGGGAAACATTGATTATGAGATGGGACGGCGCTTTATTATGAAGTGCGTCATCGAAAGCGGCGTCAACAAAGGTTTCGTGACTGCCAAAAAAGACGGTGCAGGCGGCATTGCAGGCTATATGGGGCATGGGATCGTGACGGACTCTGAAGCTTACGGAAGCGTGGAGAGCACAGAGGGGGACTATGTGGGAGGCATCTGCGGGGAATCTCTGACAGTGATCAGGAACAGCTATGCCCTGTGCGACGTATCGGGGGGCAGCAATGTAGGGGGAATTGCCGGATATGCCAATACCCTGCAGAACTGTTATGCCATTGTGAATGTGGAGGCTTCCTCAGACCGAAAAGGCGCTATCGCGGGCCAGGTGGCCGATCTTCAGATGGCGGGAGCGGACGGAGAGCTGAATGTGTACGGCAATTATTATGTGGATGACATACTCTGCGGGATCGACGGCGTCAGCTATGCGGGAGTGGCCGAACCCATCAGCTATCAGGAGCTTCTGGCCAGGGAGGATGTGCCCAGGGATTTCAGACATTTAAAGGTGTTCTACAGAGTGGAGGACAACAGCCTGGGATACGAAGAGGTGAAATTCGGGCAGAGCCTCAGCGGGCTGCATTATCCCCAGATGCCGGAGCGTGAGGGATACTATGGCGTGTGGCCGGATTACTCGGACCAGGTCATGAGCGGGAACCTGGTGATCCGGGGCGAGTATCATGAGAATGTCCCTGTGGTGGAGAGCAGTGAAAAGAGCTCCGGCCAGACAGACTATGAGCTGCCGTATGCGCTGGTGGAGCAGAAATTTACGGAGGATACAAGGCTGAGCGTGCACATAGGAGACGCAGAGCCGCCGGAAGACGCCGGGAAAGAGTATGTCATTTATGATATTTCCCTGGAGAACAGCCCTCTGCCGGAGGAGGAAATGTTTCCGGTGCGGCTCTTAAATCCCTATGAAAATGCGCAGGTCTGGGGGCTGTCTGACGGAACATGGGAGAAATTGGAGAGCAAGGCAAGAGGACGGTATCTGCAGGTAGACATGACCGGAACCGGAGAGATCTTCTGCATTGCCGCTGTCGGAGGCGGAGTGCCTTTGCCGGCAGTGGGGGCAGCGGCCGGCGGAGCGCTTGTGCTGGTATCCTTTCTAGGGCTCCGAAAACGCGCAAAAAAGAAGAGAGCGGAAAAGAAACAGGAGGCGGCAGAGTGATCTGCCGTTTCTTTTCTGCCGCCATTTTCCGTTATCTGCGGAAAAATATGTTGTTGAGGATATTTAACTGTGTTATAATTCATTTGGACCTGGGGCGCCGGAATTTCGGAGAGGCATGGGAGAAAATGTGAATACGATCATAGAAAAGATATCGGACGGTTCGTCAGGCTTTTCCGGGAAAGAGGAGGAAATCCTGCGCCGCGCCGGGAATATTATAAAAAGCGGCGGCCTCGTGGCGTTCCCAACGGAAACGGTATATGGCCTGGGCGGAGACGCTCTGAACCGGGAATCCGCCAGGCGGATCTATGCGGCAAAGGGACGGCCCTCCGACAATCCTCTGATCGTACACATCTGCCGTGTGCAGGACCTGGGAGAGATCGCGGCTGAGGTGCCGGAGGAAGCGGTCCGGATCGCGGATGCGTTCTGGCCAGGCCCGCTTACCATGATCCTAAAGAAAGCGGACAGGGTGCCCGGGGAGACTACGGGCGGTCTGGATACTGTGGCGGTGCGCTTTCCGTCCCACCCTGCGGCGAGAAAGCTGATCCAGTACGGCGGCGGCTTTATCGCTGCGCCCAGCGCAAATCTTTCCGGAAAGCCGAGCCCTACCGAGGGCCGTTATGTGACGGAGGATATGAATGGCAGGATCAATATGATCCTGGACGGGGGTGCGGCAGGGATCGGGCTGGAATCCACGATCATCGACCTGACGGTAACGCCGCCTCAGATTCTGCGGCCGGGGTATGTGACCCAAATGATGCTGAGCCGCGTGCTGGGAGAAGTTGACATAGATGTCACAATTCTTGACGGCAGCAGCGCGCAGGCGCCCAGGGCGCCCGGAATGAAATACCGGCATTATGCGCCGAGAGGGGACCTGGTCATTGTGGAGGGGACTTCGGAGCATGTGGCTGCCTACATGAACCGGAAAGCGGCGGAAGATGCCCGGGCGGGAGAGCGCACGGGGATCATCGGCACGAAAGAGACGGTGGGACAGTACCGGGCGGACGTGGTAACATGTCTGGGAGCAAGGAAAGATCAGGACAGTATCGCCAGGAATCTGTATTCCGCTCTCCGGCAGATGGATGACGAGAATGTGACAAAAATATACTGTGAGTGTTTTACGGACCGGGATTTCGGACAGGCCATTATGAACCGGCTGTTAAAGGCGGCGGGACATACGGTGGTCAGGGTATAAAAGCGGACAGGCACGCTTGGAATGAGGTGGAACATGGTAGCCATAGGAAGCGATCACGGCGGATATGATCTGAAACAGAAGATGATTGCCCACCTGCGGGAGAAAGGGATCGATGTGGAAGACATGGGGTGTTACAGCAGAGAGAGCTGTGATTATCCCGCATTTGGGAAGGCGGTCGCCAGGGCTGTGGCAGAGGGGCGGTGCGAGAAGGGAATCGTGATCTGCACTACAGGCATAGGCATCAGCATTGCGGCCAACAAGGTAAAGGGAATACGCTGCGCGCTCTGCGCGGACACTCTGTCGGCAAAGATGACCAGGCTTCATAACGATGCCAATGTGCTGGCCTTAGGCGGCGGGATCCTTGGACCGAATCTGGCGGCGGAGATTGTGGATACGTTCCTGGAAACGCCGTTTTCCGGAGAAGAAAAACACTGCCGCAGGATCGGACAGCTGGAAGAGGACTGACTGTTCCTGAACTTTCGGATATCAAGATCAAAACCCGCCGGGAGCGGGTATGGAGGTACAAAACTATGTCAAAAGCAATCATTATGGATCACCCGCTGATCCAGCACAAGATCGGATTTATCCGCAGGAAAGACACGGGTACAAAGGATTTCAGACAGACGATCAGCGAGATCGCGATGCTGATCTGCTATGAGGCCACCAGAGACCTGAAGCTGGGCGATGTGGAGATCGAGACGCCCATCTGCAGGGCCACGGTAAAGGAGCTGCAGGGGAAGAAAATGGCGATCGTTCCTATTCTCCGGGCCGGGCTCGGCATGGTGGACGGTATCCTGCAGCTGATCCCGGCGGCAAAGGTGGGCCATATCGGGCTCTACCGTGATCCCGAAACGCTGAAGCCGGTGGAATACTACTGCAAGCTTCCCGCAGACTGCGCGGAGAGGGAAGTGTTTGTTGTGGATCCTATGCTGGCTACCGGCGGGTCTTCTGTTGCCGCTATCCAGATGCTGAAGGACAAGGGCTGCAGGAACATTCATTTTATGTGCATCATTGCTGCGCCGGAGGGGATCAAGGCCATGGAAGAGGCCCATCCCGATGTGGATCTGTATGTGGGAGCCCTGGACGAGAAGCTGAATGACCACGGCTATATTGTCCCCGGGCTGGGCGATGCAGGAGACAGGATATTCGGTACAAAATAGCCGCAGGAGGGCATGGAGAAGAGCCCGCGGCATGGAGGAGGGCCATGAGCGGAAAAAGGCAGGATTACATCAGCTGGGATGAATATTTTATGGGAGTGGCACAGCTTTCCGGTATGCGCTCCAAGGATCCCAACACGCAGGTGGGGGCCTGCATCGTCAGCAATGACAATAAGATATTGTCCATGGGATATAACGGTTTTCCCCTGGGGTGCTCCGATGAAGACTTCCCCTGGGACCGGGACGGGGAGGACGACCTGGATACCAAATATCCTTTTGTGACCCACAGTGAGCTGAACGCCATCTTGAATTACCGTGGAGGCTCTCTGGAGGGAACCAAGCTGTATGTGTCCCTGTTCCCGTGCAACGAGTGTGCCAAGGCGATCATTCAGGCCGGGATCAAGACTGTGGTGTATGACAGTGACAAATATGTAGGGACTACAATGAACCGGGCATCCAAAAGAATGTTTGACGCGGCGGGAGTCCAGTATGTGCCTTACAGCAGGACAGGCCGCCGGATACAGATTGAAGTGTGAGAAGAGGTGTGTTTTGAGACGCTGGAGCTGGAGAAGACGAAAGAAAATTGCATCATTGTTGAGCATCGCACTTCTCACAGGGTTTTTATGCTCTGCTGCCAGGCCTGCTCCGGTGTACGCGACGCCCAGCAGCACTCAGAGTGAGATAGACGAGCAGGAGCGCCAGAAACAGGAACTGGAAGAACAGCAGCAGCAGAACGAAAATGAGCTGGAGGGGCTGAAAGGGGTACAGAGCGACCTGAAAGAGAACCTGGAAAATCTGAATACGCAGATGAACCAGGTGGTTGACAATCTGAACGATCTGGAGCAGCAGATCCGCGATAAAGAGCAGGAGATCACCGAGACACAGGCGGCGCTGGCGGAGGCGAAAGAGACGGAGGAATGGCAGTACTACTGTATGACTATGCGCGCCCGCGCCATGTACGAATACCGGGAAGAGGATTATATTACGGCTCTCCTTGTGGAGGGAAGCTTTTCCGGCATGCTGAATGCTGCCCAGTATATTGAGAAAGTGGCGGCAAGTGACAGGAAACTGATGGACGATTACCGGAATAACCGGGTGCTGATCGAGGAGCAGGAGGCGAGGCTTCAGCAGGAGAAAGTCGATCTGGATGCGCTGAAAGTGGCGGCAGAGTCGGAAAAGAGCAAGGTCTCCGGACTGATCAGCAAGACGGCCGGTTCCATTGACGCAACGGAAGAACAGATTTCGGAGGCGGAGAAAAAGGCTCTCGAATACGAGGAGCAGATCCGGAAAGCGGAAGAGAACCTGGATGTGCTGTACAAGAAGCTGGCGGAGGAGATCGCTCTGTCGCAGGCGGCGGCCAACGCAGCCTGGCGCGATATCTCGGAGGTGACTTTTGCGGACGGGGACAGAAAGCTTCTTGCAAATCTGATCTACTGTGAGGCGGGGAACCAGCCTTATGAGGGACAGCTGGCAGTGGGAGCGGTGGTGGTGAACCGGGTGCTGAGCTCTAAATTCCCGGACACCGTGGTAGGTGTGATCTATCAGAATAAGCAGTTCTCCCCTGTGGCCAGCGGAAGACTGGATCTGGCGTTGGCGGCAGACCGCGCCACGGCTCGGTGCTATCAGGCGGCGGACGAGGCCATGTCCGGCATGACCAATGTGGGGCAGTGCCTGTTTTTCCGGACCCCCATTGAGGGGCTGACGGGCATTACCATTGGAGGCCATGTATTCTACTGAGACAGTCGGACCGCCGGCATCAGAGACCGTTCAGCCGGGCTTGAAGCCTGTCAAATTTATCGTTGTAGACCATAGTGAGCAGATGATTCAGATTGCGCAGGCAGGAGGTCATCTGCTCTTTTGTGATCAGCTTCCGCTCGAAAGCCTCCGCAAGTTCGTCAAGGTCAACGACTTTTACGAGACCGCTGGGATAAATGATCACGTCTGCCAAAAGGTCGATGTAAGTGACGGCCTCGTCAGAAATATCAAAGGAAAATTCCACAATATCCACGTACCAGTACAGCAGCGAACCGTCCGGGCGGTAGAGCTTGCTGACTTTCAGCCCCTCCCGGAGAAAGTAGCAGGAAGAGCCGTGGGAAAACTCGGGCTTGGGGTTCAGGGTGTTCCACTTTGTCAGGATCACTTCATCGTCCTGAAAAACAATCACATCATCCTTTAACAAAATACATTCAGCGGGGATCAGCCGCTGGCGGTACAGCTTGGAAATATTCATATGGCTCCTTTCACGGCGCTGGCCCGAAGACCGTCACTGGCGCTGCCTGTTCAGATTCGGAAACGGGATAAAAGGTTTCGGAGGGACTGTGTGGGGACAAAGCTCCTTTTCCATCCACACCATATCATACCAGGTCCCCTGCTTGAATCCGGAATCGTGGAAATGCGCCACGGTCCGATAGCCCAGGCTTTCATGAAAACCGATGCTGTCAGGGTTGGGATAGGCGATACAGGCACAGAGGCTGCAAATGTTCTGACGCCTCAGGCAGTCCTCCAAAGCTGCATAAAGCCGCTTCCCGATCCCGCGGCGCCGCGCCTCCCGGTCTACATAGATGGTGGTCTCCACGGACCAGCTGTAGGCGGCCCGGTCCTTGAACACGGAAGCATAAGTATAACCCAGCAGCCGGCTGCCGTCCTGGGCCGCCAGACAGGGATATTTTTCCGTGATCCGGCGGATGCGGTCCGTAAATTCAGCCTGGGATGGCACCTGGTACTCAAAGGTGACTGCGGTGTCCCGGACGTAAGGGGCATAAATACCGAGAAGTTCAGGAGCATCCTCGGGCGATGCGGTTCTGATGATCATGGCGAAACCCTCTCTTATCTCTGTTGTCTGTGTCTTTCACTGTGCGGCCGGCCTGGCCGCATTTTTTTCTCCTGGGATATGTTTGTAAAAATATTACTGCACAAAGAATATTTCGTCAATGATTTCCCGCATATTTTGAGGCAGCGGCCCAGGAGCTGGCGGTCCAGTGCGGCATGAGCGGGGAGGAGGCGCTGAAGACAGCACGGAAGTATTGGTGATGTTTTATGAAACTGCTGTGATGTCATACTAGACATTTTATGGAAAAATGAGTATAATGTACGATATGGGGAAAATCAAGCGCCGCCTGTGGCATTTGATTTTTCCTCACGTATATGGAAGCAAGCGTGGAAAGCGGTTTTTCCTTTTATGAGCAGGCTTTCCCATTTTGACCCACAGGCGCATAAAACGCGCAAAAACCGGCAGCAGTACGAAAGGCGCAGCATTTACATGAAGCGACGCAGATCCGCAGATAACCGTAAGACCTTTCAGGCTCTGGCATTGATCTCACAGCTGGGCATCACCATGATAGTGTCCATCGGTATGGCCTCTGCCCTGGGGATCTGGCTGGACAGAAAGCTGGGGACGTCCTGGATCACCGTTGTCATGTTCGTTCTGGGGACCGCCGCAGGTATTCAGAGTGCGTGGCGCCTGATCCGGAAGATATATGACGGGGAAGAGCGGCAGGATAAGGAGCGGGATCTATCAGGTGAAGATCATCGAAGCACTGAAAAGGAGAGATAGGACTCTTTTGGAGATGCAGTCGGGCCAGGTGTTCTTTGGCGCTGTGTGCCAGGCTGTGGGCGCTTTCTTCGTGCGGGATCAGAGATGGTATGCAGCCAGCCTGTGGCTGGGAATCGTTTTTTCTCTGGCGGCCAGCGCTCACATGGCGCGCACACTGGACCGGGCGCTGCAGATGGGAGACGCGGCAGTTAAGGCGGTCACCAGAGGATATTTGTTCCGGTATGTCATGATCTGCCTTGTCCTGGCGCTGAGCGCCCTGACAAAGACTCTGAACCCCCTTGTGGTATTTCTGGGGTATATGAGCATGAAAGTGGCGGCGTATTTACAGCCGTTTACCCATAAAGCCCTAAACAGACTGTTCCATGAGACGGATCCTGTTTTGCAGCCTCTGCCGGAACAGGATGGGAGCTGTTCTGAAGAGCATGCTGCCGACAGTATGGAAAGTCTGCACAATTCATAAAAGGAGGTGAAAATATGGAACACGGAATCCTGTTGTCCGGCACCGATGTGGATTTTATGATCCATGGGGTATTTCAGTATTCTTTCTTTGGTCACCCCGTGTGGATCACTACCTCCCATGTGTGTATCCTGATCGTCATACTGATCCTGACGGGCTTTGCCATAGCGGCCAACAGGGCAATCGCAAAAGGATCTGAAGTGCCCGGCGGTTTTCAGAATGTGGTGGAACTGATCGTGGAAAAGCTTGACGGAATGGTGGACAGCACTATGGGCAAAGCGGCTCCCAGGTTCTACAACTATATTGGGACTGTGTTCATCTTTATCCTGTTCAGCAATATCTCGGGTCTTCTTGGCCTGCGCCCGCCCACGGCGGATTACGGCGTCACGCTGCCCCTTGCGCTGGTCACGTTTGCCCTGATCCACGTCAACAAATGGAAATACCAGAAACCTATGACTATCTGGGAGGACTTGTGTTCCCCGCTGCCCAAATGGCTGCCGATCTGGCTGCCGATCAATCTGATCAGCACCGTGGCGGTGCCGGTCTCTTTGTCTCTGCGTCTGTTTGCCAACGTGCTCTCCGGAACAGCAATGATGGCGTTGATCTATGGGCTGCTGGGGTGGTTCGCCACTGCCTGGCCGGCGGCGCTTCATGTTTATTTTGACCTGTTTTCGGGAGCGATCCAGACATATGTATTCTGTATGCTGACTATGACCTATATCGCCAATGAGATCGGCGACGGCACAAGGCGTTAGGGCAGGGCGCAATTGTTTTGTAAGTACTGAATCAATATAAATTTCTAGGAGGAAAAAACTATGGATTTCAATGAAAACTTTATTCTCGGATGTTCCGCAATCGGCGCCGGTCTTGCAGTGATCGCCGGTATCGGACCCGGCGTAGGACAGGGTATCGCAGCCGGCCATGCAGCTGCAGCAGTAGGCCGCAATCCCGGTGCATCCGGCGACATCAGGTCCACGATGCTTCTGGGCCAGGCCGTGGCAGAGACCACAGGTCTGTACGGTCTGCTGGTAGCGATCCTGCTGTTGTTCGTGCAGCCCCTTCTGCCTTGATCAGAGCATAAGTGGATTACCCCGGTATTCGGGAGGCAGAAAGGAGACAAGGCATGATACTTTTGACAGAGGGAGAATCCCTGTCCAGGCTGTTCGATCTGGATTGGCAGCTGGTGGCGGATGCCAGTCTCATGATCATTGCCATCTTTTTCCTGTTCCTTGTGATGAGCTATTTCCTGTTCAATCCCGCCAGAAAAATGCTGGAGGGCCGTAAGGAAAAGATACGGAATGAACTGGATTCGGCAGCTCAGGATATGGAGGAGGCAAAGCGCCTGCGGGAAGAGTATGAGGCAAAGCTCAAAGACATTGACAAGGAAGCCGAGAGCATTTTGAGCGAAGCCCGCAGAAGAGCGCTGGACAATGAAAATCAGATCGTTGCCCAGGCCAGGGAGGAAGCTGCCCGCATTCTGGA
>CANRMK010000011.1 GCA_947631715.1 uncultured Acetatifactor sp. | reverse complement strand
CCCCGAGACCTTTTGTCAAGTTTTTTCCCGCTTGAGTTTCCCAGTGTTCCCCGTGTATGTTTTTCTGCATGGCTGAACCGTTACTTCCGCATTGAAAAGGCAGAGGTTTTACTCCTCTGCCCAGCCCTTTTTCGTCTTTATGAATTTAAATCTTATTGCAGGCGCTCCGGGATCTTTTTACAGCAGGCCAGAGCCAGCGCCCCGGGGCCGATGTGGCAGGCCACGCTCAAGGACAGCGGATCCATGTGGATATCGTATCCCGGAAAGGCCTGGGAGACCTCCTGGGCAAATTCCTCAGCCGCCGCCCGGTCCTTTGTGTAGGCGATTTCCAGCCAGATATGCCTATCCTCGGTGAAGCCGCCGAAACGGTTCTCAATGTCGCTCCTGATGGCATTTATCATAATACTCTTTCCCTGATTTACGGTCCGCGCCTTGGCAAAGGCGTCCAGCTTCTCCCCCTGGATCTGAAGCACCGGCTTTAACTTAAGAAGCGTCCCAAGGGCCGCGGCCGCCGGGGTGATCCGGCCCCCTTTTTTCAGATAATAAAGGGTGTCCAGCATAATGTAAATGCTGCTGTTGAATTTATCCTCTTCCAGATATTCCCTGATCTGCGCCGCGTTCTTTCCTTTCTCCGCCAGCGCGAGAGCGTCCAGGACAGACTGTCTCTGTGTCACGGAGATGCGCTGGTTGTTCACTACCTGTACCCTGCCGTCATAATCCTCGGCCAGCATCATAGCACTCTGACAGGAACCGGACAGTCCGCTGCTCATGGGAATATGCACCAGTTCATCGTACTCTTTCAGCACGCTGTCCCACAATTCGAGCACCGACTCCGGCGAGGGCTGGCTGGTGCTGATGTTCTCTCCGGCGCCCAGCTTTTCATAGAACGCCTCCTGAGTCAGGCTGATGTCTTCATAAAAGGTATCTTCGCCGATCATAAAAGGCATAGGCAGCACGAACACTCCCATTTCCTTTCCGGCCATCTGGGTGATACCGCTGTTGCTGTCTGTTACAACCGCTACTTTCGACATTGTATGTCACGCCTTTCCGCAGTTCCCGCGTCCGGGACTGCAAAGAATTTTATCTCTGTCCAGCTGTTCTGACCTTTCTTGCGGCGTCTCCTGCAAAGTTTTTGATCCGTCCCATGGCCGACGCCCGTCAGACGCTGACATGGACTATTTTAACGTTAAATAGACCGAAAGTCAACCGTGTCTGCGGCGGCCTGTTCCAGATGTTTCCCCAGGGCAAGATTTTCCTCCCGCTTAAGGTCCGGATCCCGGCGAAGCAGCCGATCCAGGGCTTCCGATGCCTCCTGCAGCACCCCTGCATCTGTGTAGATGTCCCCCATTCTGAAAGCGAACTCACCGCTCTGACGCACCCCGAAGAGTTCTCCCGGCCCCCGCAGCTTCAGATCCTCCGATGCAATGAAGAAGCCGTCGTTGGACTTGTTCAGGATCTGCAGCCGCTCCATGGTCTCCTTATCCTCCTTTGCGCTCACAAAGATACAATAGCTCTGATACTCGCCGCGCCCCACCCGGCCTCTGAGCTGATGAAGCTGTGCCAGGCCGAAGCGCTCTGCATTCTCCACCATCATCACTGTGGCGTTCGGCACGTTGATCCCCACCTCGATCACTGTGGTGGACACCAGCACATCTATGGAATGGGCTGAAAATTCCTCCATGATCCGGTTCTTGTCCCCGGGCCGCATCTTTCCGTGGAGATACGCCACCTGGACGCTGGGCGGCAGAGCGCTTTTTAATTTTTCCGCATAATCCGTCACATTCTCCAGATCTTCCATCTCCCCCGCTTCCACCTGGGGGCAGATCACATAGACCTGACGCCCCTGCGCCACCTGTCCCGCAATGAATTTATATGCGGTGGGCCGGTAAGAGGTGTTCACTACACAGTTCTTGACAGGAAGCCGTCCCTTGGGCAGTTCGTCCACCACGGAAATATGCAGATCCCCGTACAGAATGATCGCCAGGGTCCTGGGGATCGGCGTGGCGCTCATGACCAGAATATGAGGGCTCTCCCCCTTTTCGGCCAGATGCTCCCGCTGGCGCACCCCAAAGCGGTGCTGCTCGTCCGTGACCACCAGCGCCAGGGCCTTATACTGCACTTTCTCCTGGATCAGCGCATGGGTGCCGATGATCAGATTGGCCTCCCCGGACGCGATCTTTTCATACACCTCCCGCTTTTCCTTAGCGGTCATAGAGCCCACCAGGAGCACCGGACGGAAGCAGACGCCGTACTTCTCCACATACTCCTGCACCGTCTCATAGTGCTGTGCCGCCAGCACCTCCGTGGGAGCCATCAGCGCGCCCTGACAGCCGTTGGCCGCCGTCATGAGAAGCGCCAGCACCGCAAGGATCGTTTTTCCGGAGCCCACATCTCCCTGGATCAGCCGGTTCATGCAGGCAGGGCTTCCCATGTCGTTTCGGATTTCCTGCCACACCCTGGCCTGCGCCTTTGTCAAGGGGAACGGAAGCTGTTCCAGAAAGCGCACGGTGTCCGCCGTCTCGAACATCTTCCAATGGTTTTCCAGCCCCTCGCTGACCTGCCTGTTGCGGCGCAGCAGATACAGAAAGGCAAAAAATTCATCGAACACCAGGCGCTTCCTGGCCCTTAAAAGCTCCTCCCCGGATTCCGGGAAATGGACGGCCTCCACCGCCTCCCGCTCAGGCATCAGGCCGCAGGCTTCCAGAATTTCCGGCGGATAAAATTCTTCCTCAAAGGAACAGAAGCTCAAAGCCTGCCTCACCGCTTTCTGCACCGCCTGATTGGTGAGGCCCTTTGTCAGGGCATACCTGGGCACCAGACGGTTCATCTGCCTGCGGTAGTCCTCCACAGAGAACAGCTTGGGCTGTTCCATGAGCTTTACGTTCCCTCTCACCTGCACGTTTCCCCTGAACAGATAATACCCTCCCTGCTTCAATACCTTTTTCAGGAAAGGCATGTTAAAAAAAGTCAGGTGCATCACGTCCGAACCGTCAGAAAAAGCCACATTCAGGATATGGAGGCTGCGCACCCTGCGCTCGCTTAAGATGCCCGTGACAGCGCCGTAGACGGCGCAGACCTTTCCCGAGGAAGCCTGCGCGATCTTCACAGGCTCCTCATAGATCTCGTAATCCCTGGGATAATGGGAGATCAGGTCTCCCACTGTCACGATCCCCAGCTTTCCGAACAGCTTCGCCGTTTTCTCCCCCACGCCTTTCAGCTCCAACACAGATGCACTCCGGTCCATACAAGCTCCTTTTCCCACTATTACTGCAACGCAAAAAATCACAACAATCACAACAGGCTATATTGCAAAAGGAGACAGCATGAATCTGTCTCCTTTTTTCCTGAACACTGCCCCATATGCGCCCCAGTCAAAGTATCCCGGGCCGCCAGGAGTCATTCTACCGACATGATATAATAGTAGATGGGCTGTCCTCCGTACTGCAGCTCCACGTCACAGCCGCTGTACTTTTCCGCCATGGAAGCGCCGAACGCCTCCGCGTCCTCCTGGCTCACGTCTGAGCCGTAATATATGCTGATCAGTTCGCAGTCGTCCCGGAACATGCCGTCCAATGTCTGGGCAGCGACTTGTTCCAGGCTCTTTCCCACGGCGATCAGGCCGTTATCGCCGATCCCCATGTAGTCGTCTTTTTGGATCTGCTTATCATCGATCATGGTATCCCGGACCGCGTAAGTCACCTCTCCGGTGCTCACAGTGTTGATCTCCTGAAGCATGGCCGCCTCATTTTCGTCCGCAGACATTTCCGGCACAAAGTTGATCACCGCAGTGATTCCCTGAGGAACAGTCTTGGTGGGGATCACCAGAAGATCCTTTTCCGTGGTCAGCTCCGCCGCCTGATTTGCCGCCAGAATGATATTCTTATTGTTGGGCAGGATAAATACGGTCTTCGCATTCACCTTTTCCACTGCGTCCAGGATATCCGCCGTGCTGGGGTTCATGGTCTGGCCGCCCTCGATGATATAGTCCACTCCAAGGCTTTTGAAGATCTCGCTCATGCCGTCGCCTGCAGATACGGCGATAAAACCGAACTCACTGGGTGGCTCTTTGGAAGCGGCTTCTTCTTTTTCCTTTTCCGCCATCTTAAAGAGCTTTTCCTGATGCTCCAGGCGCATATTGTCGATCTTTATATTGGAAAGGGCGCCGTATTTTAACGCTTTCTGGATCGCCATACCGGGGTCGTTGGTATGTACGTGCACCTTGACCACGTCGTCGTCCGCCACACATACAATAGAATCTCCGATGGATTCCAGGTACGCCTTAAAGTCCTTTTCGCTTTTCTTGTTGAACGTTCTGTTCAGCATAATGATGAATTCCGTGCAGTAGCCGAATCTGATATCCGCCTCCGCCTGGACTTCACGGGAGCTTTTTGCCGCCGCCCCCTGCTCCCCTGTGAAAGAATCCGTATCGATCTCCTTTCCAAGGTAAGCGTCATAAAAGCCGGTGATCACTTCCACAAGCCCCTGTCCGCCGGAATCCACCACGCCCGCCTGCTTCAGCACAGGCAGCATTTCCGGCGTCTGGCTCAGCACATATTTTGCGTGTTCGATCACGGTCCCAAGGTATGTCTCCATATCCTCCTCGCCGTTTTCCGACAGCTCCCGGCCCTTTTCGGCAATTCCCCTGGCCACGGTGAGAATGGTTCCCTCCTTGGGCTTCATCACGGCCTTGTACGCCGTCTCCACCGCCTTTTCAAAAGCCTCCGCCATCACGGAGACGGTGAGGATCTCCTCCGTCTTCAGGCGCTTGGTAAAGCCCCGAAAGATCTGGGACAGGATCACGCCGGAATTTCCCCTCGCGCCTCTTAAGGATCCACTGGAGATGGCCTTGCAGACCTCCTCCATAGTAGGGTTCTCCCCCAGCGCGGCCACTTCCTTTACCGCAGACATGATGGTCATGGTCATATTGGTGCCTGTATCGCCGTCAGGAACGGGAAATACATTCAGCTCATTGATCCATTCTTTTTTGCTTTCCAGATTTTTTGCACCGGCTAAGAACATCCTGGACAGCATCTTAGCGTCGATTTGTTGTACTCCCACCACATATCCTCCTTAATCAATCACTCTGACACCATCTACATAGATGTTGATCTTCCTGATCTCAATACCGGTAAATTCCTCCACCTTGTACTTTACGCTGCTGATCAGATTGTCCGCCACCGCCAGGATGCTCACGCCGTAAGAGACGATCACATGGAAATCCAGCACCAGCTTATTGTTCTCCAGCTTCACGCTGATGCCGCGGGTGATGCTGTCGCGCTTTAAGAGCCTTACGAGCCCGTCTTTCACGCTGACTCCCGCCATACCGACGATCCCGAAGCATTCCACCGCAACGCTGCCCGCGTACTGTGCGATCACTTCATTGTCAATGATAATATTCCCCATATGGGTATTCATGGAAGAACCTTTCATAGCGATACCTTTCCTTTCTGATATTTCCGTCCCGGGCGGCGGAACATACGCCTCCGCACAGTCAGCTGTAATATCCCGGCATTACCCAAGCCATAATACATATATAATATCAGCTTTCCCAGAAAAAGGAAACCATAAAAGCAAAAAAATAAAAAAAGATTTTTTTCTACTTGCTTTTTTGGCATATTTCTGATAGTATATCAATGTTGCGGGCGCATGAGCCCGGTATGTTCGATAAAATCAGAAGACGACAGTGTCAAGGAGGTGTCAAGATGGCTAAGTGTGATATTTGCGGTAAGGGCGTTCATTTCGGTAATAATGTAAGCCATTCTCATAGAAGAACCAACGCGATCTGGAATTCCAATGTGAAGAATGTAAAATGCAAGATAAACGGTGCCAACAAGAGAATGCATGTCTGCACCCGCTGCTTAAAGTCCGGCAGGGTCGAGAGAGCCTGACGCAAAAAAATGGTATCCTATATCCCATATTATAAAAATGCCTGAACAGATCGGATCGGTCCGTCCTGTTCAGGCATTTTTTATGTTTTTTATGATCTATTCCGCCGTCCGGCTGCGCTGATCCGCTCTTTTGGCGCTCCTGCCGCTTTTTCTAGCTCTCCTCCCTGCTCTTTCGGCGCAGATACTCTCTGTTGATGCTCTGGGCCAGTTCTTCGTCCCCGAACAGATTGTCGGGGTGAAAGATCTTTACAAGGTCTCTGTAACGCTTGCGCAGGGCCAGCGGATTGTTGGCGCCGCGGAACATTACCTTTACAGTCTCCTCCGCTAAGGGCGTTCCATAGTCCTCCTGGTATCTGCTGTTCCTCTCCTCAAGCGCCCGGCGCTTTCGCTCCAGGGTACGCCTGTCCTCGTCCAGCTGGCGGAAGCCGTCCTGCAGAATGGCCAGTTTTTTCTCAAAGAAAAGATTTTCCTCTTTCAGCCGCTTCTGCTCCATGGCGGCGCGCCGGTTCATCTCCTCCAGCTCCCGGCGGGCTCTGCTCTGCTCTTTCTCGAACTGCTCCCGGCTCTCGTCCAGTTCTTTTTTTGCATTCTCCAGTCTGATATTCTCCTGAAAGAGCCAGATCTTAACCTCTTTCAGGCTGTCCATATCCTCCGCGCCGCTTATTTTTTCTTCCCAATCAATCATCAAAATCAACCTTCTTACCATGACCGCCGCCAGGGCGGCAGAAAAACCGCGCAAAACGCGGACGCATTCTGCGCACGAACATCCCTTAATCACCGCAAAGGCAGTGATATCCCACAAAGAGCAGCAGCGCAATGATGATCAGTCCTGCCAGGCGGTTGTGCGTCACGAGCATGAGCAGCATACCGATGGCGATGAAGAAAGCGATAAGTCCGATGATCTTCTTCATGATACCCTGATGAACACTCTTTCGTCTATCATATGCACCGCTGCGTTTTTTCGGAATCAGTTTTCGGAAGTTTCCGCCTTCTCAGGGAACGCAATATCCACCGCTTCGGCATCGGACATTCCGTCCTTGCTCTTGGGCTTGGTAAATCTTTCCACCAGGTCCGGGATCATATCAAGGACCTTGGTCACTGCATCCTGATTCTTGATGTTGACCAGCTTCGTGGAACCGTTCTGGATCACGATCACGGCGCTGGGGGTCATCTTGCCGCCCAGTCCGCCCGCTCCGGAACGGGCATGCTTTTCTCCGTTGGCCCCCGCTCCGGCAGCCACGCCGAAAGTCACATCCACCAGGGGCAGGATAATGGTATCCCCCAGCTTTGTAGCTTCCCCTACCACAGTCTTGGTGGAGAGCACGGTGTCCATGCCCTGAAGCAGCGATTCCACCACGCCCTGGAACTGATTTTCTCTCTCTGCCATATTTCCCTCCATTTCGCAAACGCCGGCTCAAGCCCCGCGGCCGCCCTTGTTTCTATCCTTTTTTGCTTCCTAGTTTTTTGGTTCTATATCTTTGGGTTCTATATCTTTTTTGGTTCTATGTCTTATATTGCCGCTTCTTTGGTTTCTGTTTTTTCGGGCTGTCAGGGCTGCTCCTGCCGCTTTTTCCGAAAAGCTTATCTCGAAAACGCCACAGCTTTCTGTCCATTGCCACCCGGAGCAGATGCCACAAGAGCACAGCGACCGTCAGATGTCCGGCCGCATAGACATTACCCTCAAGTACCGCCTCCTGAAAGTCCGGCGTCACTAAGACGTCTTGTCCCAGTGTGGGAAGCAGCATACCGTATACGCCATACAAATACCCGGTAGTATCGGGAGAGCCCGTTCCGAACAGGACTTTCGCTTTCAGCTTTCCGGGGCGGATGCTCTTCCAGATTCTGCCCAGCCGTACCATCACATGACGAAAGAGAAGTCTCGTCTCATCTTCCCGGAGCAGCTCCGCATAATAGGATATATTTTGCCATATCTTTTTTATTTTATCATAAATGCCGCGGATTGTGTACCATATCTTTGAAAATTTTTTCGGTTCGTCCCTTTCAGCCTCCCCGCTCTCCTCTGTTCTTGCTTCTTCGTTCTCTTCTGTATTTTCTTTCGTTTTCTTATCCGCATTCTCTTCCGCAATTTCTTCTGTCTTTTCTTCCGTTTTTCCCGCTTTTTTCTCTTCCCTGTTCTCCTCCCGATTTTTTTCAGTCTTTTCTTCTGTTTTCTCTTTCGCGTTCTCCTCCGGTCTTCCTTCCTCTGGCATCTCCTCTGCTGTTCCAGAGACGCTTCCGGCTTTTTCGTCCTGTCCTTTCGGAGCGTCCGAATCATATATCGAAAACCACAGCGCCTTTACGGTCAGCCTCTTCTGTTCCCGCAAGACAAAGCGGACCCGCACCAGTCCCGGGAACCAGTCGGCTTTTGCGTTCACTTCAAGTTCTTTCCCCTCCCGTGTACAGACGATCCTGTAAAAGATCGGGAAGAAAAGCACGAGCAGAACGGCCAAAAGCAGGATCCCAAGGATCGCCAACAGTATAATGCCCAGAACGGACAGGATCTGCAGGGCCATATCTAACATAACAAATACTCCTTCAGCGCACAGTCCCCTCTGTTTTCTACACAGTCCCGGACCATCTGTTCCACTATCTTTTCGGCTTCCTCGCGGCTTCCGGCAAGCCCTACCACATATGGCGGGTGCTTCCGGTAATAGCTCTGGACAAGCTGTCTTGCCTCATAGATCTCCAGCTGATCAGATGCATTTCGGGACAGCGCGATCAGCACCACGCCGGAAAGAAGCGGTTTCTTTTCCAGTTTTTTCTTGATCTTATCCAGTTTTTCCTCCCTGATGCTCTCCCCCAGATACAGTCCGGGGCGATAGGCGATCTCAACTGCCATGGGCACCATCCCTTCTTTAGAGAAGTTCATTTAAAGAAGCTCATTTAAAATAAGTATAACATAGGAATCCGGTTTTGTAACCAAAAACTCGTCCCAAGCTGCTGTTTTTTTGTATCTGTTCAGCCCATCCGTCATATTCAGCCCGGTACTGCCGATGTTCTTCCGGAAAGCCGTTCGGCAGGAATTGACATTTTTCCAAAAAAACATATACTGTAATTAGGGGAAGAAAGGAGACTCTCATATGAAAGCGATTGCCAGAATGGAACTGTATCCGGGAATGATACTTGGGGAAGATGTGATCAGCCAGGGAAATGTCCTGTTCCCGGCGGGCACTGTCCTCACCCAGAATAATATTGACAGGCTGAAGCGCTGCTCTGTCCTCGTCTGCACGATCATGGAAGATATCGACCTGGCGTCCACACATTATGAGAAACTCCGCTGCTCCCAGGATTTTAAGCTGTTCGAGGAAAAGCACGGCAAAAACCTGATCCGCTGCCGCCATCTGATGAATGACTTTGTAAATGAGGGAAAGCTGATCCCGGAGAAGCTGCTCCTGGCCATTTACTCTGACATGCGTTCTACCTATGCCAACGGATCCGTATTACTGGATTATCTGTATAATCTGATGCCGAATGAAGACGAACTCACGATCAACCACAGCCTTAATTCCAGTCTGCTGGCCGGAGCTTTCGCCGAATGGATGGAAATCTCTGATCTCGACAAAAAAAATCTGGTGCTTGCGGGCTTCTATTACGATATCGGCAAGCTGAAGATCCCTTATGACCTGCTCTGGCACCCGGGAAAGCTCACAGAGGAAGAGTTCGAGACCGTGAAGCGCCACACTGCCATCGGCTGGTCTATGATCAATTCTCTGGGGCTGGATCCTAAGATCGAGGACGCAGTGCTCACCCATCATGAGCGGATGGACGGCAGCGGATACCCCACCCACGCAAAGGGGGACAATATTGGGATCTATGCCCGGTATCTGGCCATCGTGGACACATATCTCGCCATGGCGTCGCCCCGGCCGCACCGCAGCGCTCTTACCCCGCTGCAGATCATCGGGCACTTCGAGCGAAACATTGCCCAATACGATGCCGAAATACTGGTCCCTCTGATGAAACGCATCGCAGATGCCCAGATCGGCTCTTCTGTGGTATTGAACGATGAATCCGTCTGGGATGTAGTCCTCATACACCCCGACCGCTTTTCCAGGCCTGTGCTGAAAAACAGCAAAGACCAGGCGCTGGATCTGTTAGAGCACCCTGAGCTGGAAATCGTGAAAATGATGTAAAGAGACAGCATACGTCCCTTGCAGCAGGAAAACAGCCGGAAATACTTCAATAATATTTCCGGCTGCCCCATAAATTGCTCTTCTTTAATTCCTGATACTCTGAAAACGCTCTCTCCAAAATCTGTTTTTCATTGGAAAATTTCAGCAGATGATACGCCTCATGGTATTTGTAGAATCCGGAATCCACAAAGAATTCCTCTTTCTGTGGTTTGCTGTAATAGCTGTCCGCCATCATCAGGTACCAGTGGACTTCCTTTTCTACCGTGTCCTCCGGCACATTAAAGCTGTACTCACTCTTTCCGATGTACTTTATGATAGTGGCTTTCGCCCCCGATTCCTCCAGCACCTCTCTCAGCGCGGTTTCCTTGTAATCCTCGCCTTCCTCCACGGTGCCCTTGGGCAGCACCCAGCCCTCATACTTGTTCTTCACATTTTTATACAAGAGCAGGATCTTGCCCCGAAAAATCACCACACCACCACAGCTTGTTGCTTCAATCATTGTGCAATCCCTCCTGACTGGTGTGTCCAAAGACCAACTAGACAATAGTATAGTCCAATCCGCACAGAAGCGCAAGGGTAAAATGTGGATATCAGCGGAGGGGCCGGATCAGTCCTCCCTAAAATAGCCGTCAAAGATCCGTCGGGCCATGGGAACCGCATAATCGCCGCCGTTTCCCGCGCCCTCTACGATGATCGTAACGCATACCTCAGGGTCTTCCGCCGGGGCAAAGCCTGTAAACCAGGCGTGGCTGTCTCCCTTTGTGTCATTGTACTCTGCGGATCCTGTCTTGCCTGCGGCAGTATAGCCGTGCCCTGAAAGCCTGGTGGCGGTCCCCTTTTCCACCACCGCTTTCATCATCTCCACGAGAATCCCGGCCTCGGTCTCCGACATCAGCCTGCCGTATGTCTGCGGCCGAAAGCTTTTCACAAGATTCCCCTCGGCGCTCTCCACCCGTTCTATCACGTAAGGCTTCATAAGAACGCCCCCGTTCGCTATGGCACAGGTGATCAAATTCAGGTGCATAGGCGTCATCTGAGTCTTTCCCTGTCCAATGGCAGTCTGCATCATTTCACTGTCCGTCATCCCATCGTCTGACTCAACTCTGCTTTCCCCATAGTTCAGAGGGATCGGCAGACTGCTGTCGAACAGGAGCTCGTCCAAGGTCTTCCGGAATTTCTCCCTGTCAAGGCTCAGGCCGATATTGGCAAAGGAGGCATTGCAGGATTTTGCGAACGACGATTCAAAGTCCAGCTGGCCGTGGCTCGTGCCGTGGAAACAGTTGATCCTGCTGTCTCCGGATTTAAAGTATCCGGGACATTGAAAGGAATATTCGCTGTAATCGTCCGGATTCTGCCGGATATACTCCAAAGCCGTAACGATCTTAAAGGTCGATCCGGGGGGATAAAGGCCCTGGGTCGCCCGGTTCACCAGGACGGAGCTCTCCGTATCATGGAGCAGGGTATCCCAGATCTGCGAGATCTCATTGGGATCAAAATTCGGATGGGACACCATAGCCAGTACCTTTCCGGTCTTGACCTCCGTCACCACAATGGCTCCCCTGTTCAACCCCAGCTGGTCATCTGCGATCTTCTGCAGCTCCACATCCAGCGTTGTGTATACGTTATCCCCCGGATTCTTCAGACCGGCCATATCGTTGGCCACCTTGCTGCTCAGGGAAATGTCCGTGTTGATCAGATAATAATTCGCCAGGTCCTCCACGCCCATGCGCCCCTGGGTGGAGTAGCCCACAATGTGCGAAAACAGATTCCCATACGGGTATTCCCTCGTCTCATTCTGCCCGGCGTCCACAACAGTCTCCGCCAGGATCTCACCGCCCTGGGCATATATGCTCCCGCGGTAGTTTCTGGAGAGCAGAAGCTCCTGTCTGGAGTTATAGCTGTTGTTGATCATCTTCTGCCCGTCCACAGCCGTAAAACGCCCCAGATACCCTGTAAGCAGCACAAATAACACCAGAAAGACAACGCCGCTGAACCAGATCTCGCGCCTGTTGTCCCGGTGCCCTGTATGTTTTTTTCTGTCCTGTTCACCTTGCCCTGCGCCCCGCGTCCGTCCGCGCCCTGCGCCGCCTATCCTGCTTTCTGCCGTCATACTGCCTGCCTCCCGCCTGCTGTAACCGAATATAGATCCCCTGGACGATAAAGAACATGATCATGGTAGTCATGACGGAACTGCCTCCATAGCTTAACAGGGGAAGCGTCACTCCTGTCAGAGGAATCAGCTTTATTCCGCCGCCTATAGTCAGAAAGATCTGAAAAATATACATAATGCTGATGCCGTAAACGATCAGCTGATAAAATCTGTCATGGATCTGAGCGGCCGTCTTCAGCATTTCCAAAAACATCCAGACGGTGATCAGGATCACACAGATGCCAAAGACCACTCCCAGCTCCTCACAGACAGAAGAAAAGATGAAGTCCTCCATCACGTTGGGGATATCGTTCGGATTTCCCTTAAGAAGCCCCATTCCGAACCAGCTTCCGCTTCCGATGGCGAATAGCGACTGTGTCACATTGTAGCCGGTGCTGTCAATGGAGCTCCAGGGATCCCTCCACGCCTGCACTCTCTGCTGTACATGGGAAAAGATCCTGTACGCCATATAGGAGGCCGCCGCCCCTCCGGCCGCTCCCAGGAGCAGATACAGATAATTGCGTGTCGCCGCAAACACCACAAACACATAGCCCACAAAAAAGATCAGTGCGCTGCCCAGGTCCCTGGAGAGCACCAGGATCACCACATGCATACCCGCCACAGCCGCGGAGAGCGCCACCCGGACGAAAGAAGCGTCCTCCCACAAAAGCCCCGCAAGGAAGAACAGAAATAGGATCTTCACGAACTCCGAGGGCTGAAACGTGACCTTGCCAAGTGTGAAACGGATGGTAAAGGACAGCTTTGAGCCGTGGGTCACCTGGCTTAAGATCAGGACCGCGCTCAGCATGGCTATCCCCAGAAGCCCATAGACCCATGTGAGCTTCTTCAGAAAACGGACCCTGGAAAACATATATGGGATCAGCAGGGAAATGATCAGAGAAATCAGCACGATAATATACTGGCGCACCGCTCTGTCAAAGGAAAGCCGGGAGATCATGCACAGCCCTATTCCGGACAGCATGCACATCCCGCTCAACAGCTCCCTGTTCACATCCTCATAGATCATGGGCACCATGATCGCCGCTGCCAGGAGAAATACCTGTACAAACGCATAGTAAAGGACATACTGCATATCCCCGCTGACCAAGGCAAGATCCAGGAAGCACAAAAGCTGGACAAGGAACATGCAGACGCACTGAGCGGGATAAAATCCGCGCTTTTTGTTTCCGCCGCCCAAAAGTCCCAAAAAACCCAACAGCGTATAGAAGACCATACAGCCCGTGATCGCGTATTTAGACAGCTCCGTAATGTACTGACGCATCAAAAACTCCTTTCGCAGCTATTCCACGCCGCGCCTTTCATGCCCTGAGGTATACTGCCCCTCCGGCAGCTTCCCGTTCAGCCAGAAAGCCCTCAGGATCCGCTCCGTCTCATACCCTGTCTCTATGGTGAAATCCAGCCGCAGATCTCCCCCGTCCCCTCTGTGGGAGACTGCGCCCGGCAGCGCAAAGGGCAGAGCGTTATACAGGATATTGGAACAATGCCTGCAGTTGAGCAGTACGGGAAATTCCGCACGGTACCGGTCCCTGAGCCTTAAAATCCGCCCGCCGCTTTCCCGGAGGCATTTCCCCGCGGTCTTCGCCACGCATCCGGCCGTGATCATCATGGGAATCCGGCCGTAGATGATCTTTTCCCAGGATATGGGAAGACCTCTCCGGCGGACCGCCCTTAACAGCTCCCGCTGCTGGGAAGCGTTAAGCTCGTAGGGCAGACAGAAGCAGGAGACAGATTCCGAAAGCTCCTCCGCTGCACGATCGTTCCAGACATACACACCGGCGTCCGAACAGATAAACGGCTTTTGCCTTTCCTCACCTGTGTATTCCGCCACGGCGGCAATCCCATCCAGGGATCTCACAAGGAAGCCGTCCAGCTTTTCTTCCCGCACAAGGCCGGCCAGTCTGTCCAGGTACGGGTCCTCCTCCCTGCGCAGCACATAGGGAAGCGCAGCCAGGACTGCAGTCCGAACTTTTCCTTTCCTGTGCACCTGATGATCTGTCCGCCCCATCTGGCGGCAGAGTTCAAAGATTTCCTCCTGTTGCTCCAGCAGGAGATCTCCGTCTATATAGATCCTGCGGAGAGGAAAAAACATTTCGCCGGAGGCACTGCAGGATTTTGTCTCACAGATCTGCCATACCCGCACCAGGCTCTTCATCTGATCCATTGTGCGCAAAGCCACAGTCCAGCCGCCCCGTTGACCGGTTCGGTACTGCTTTTCTTCCGCATCAAGATTGCTCTCCTTTTTCTGCGTGCAGATAAAACATTCGGTTTTCCCCGTATTTTCGGGCATATTCCATATGGTGTCATCTGCCTCTTTTTCTTTTGTTGACTGGTTCGGTCTATATTGCTCCCGAATGATTGACCAATCTGGTCTATTTATTTTCAAAGATTCCAAAAGCTTCTTTTCCAGCTTTGCTGCCGCAGAGCGCCTCAGTTCATTGATTCCCTTTAGCGGGAAGAAAATATCTTCCCCGGCGCAGACTTCTATCCGCTCCGCACGAAAAGAGCTGTCTCCAAGCTTTTGCAGCTGCTTTCGGATATTTTCCTCTGTGAGGGGCTGCTTTTGCGCCCGCTCCACCCGCTCCCCAATGGCAGTCACAGAAAGGCTGCCCCTGCGCAGAGTCACGGATGCCGGTTCTCCCACGCGGAATACGGCCTGAATCTCTACAGGAAGCCTGGGCCTGTCTTCCAGATACTCCTTTCGGATCCGGGCAAGCAGCGCCTCGTCAGAGCCGCTGTAGGCCGGCTGATCCAGCGTGATCATCTGCGGGCCGTTCCGCCGAAAATAATAGCCGTCCTGGGTCTCGCTCCTTATGTAGAGAGAGGACAAATAAACACGGTCCTCCTCCCTGACCCGGTATTCTTTTCTGGCCCTGTCCGGCCCTGACTTTCTGCGAAGATCGTAATACAGATCCAGATATCTGCGGTATACTGCGGTAACTCCGGCAGCATATTCCGGTTTTTTCATGCGGCCTTCGATCTTAAAGGAATCGATTCCGGCCTCTATGAGCGCCGGAAGACAGTCTATGGTGCACATATCTTTCAGGCTTAAGGGGTAGGAAAGCTTATTTTTCCCTTTCCGCCCTGTCTCCCCGCCCAGGATCTCATAGGGCAGACGGCAGGGCTGAGCGCATCTGCCGCGGTTGCCGCTTCTTCCCCCGAGAATGCTGCTGAAAAGGCACTGGCCCGAATAGCAGTAGCACATAGCGCCGTGAATAAAGGTCTCCAGCTCTATGTCCGCCTCCTGCCTGATGGCGGCAATCTCCTCAAGGCTCAATTCTCTGGCGGGCACAATGCGGCATGCCCCCATCTCCTTTAACAGCCGTGCGCCGTGTGCGCTCACAAGGGTCATCTGTGTGCTGGCGTGGATCGCCAGGCCCGGAAACCGCTCCCGGACCACTCTGAGCACCCCAAGATCCTGGACAATGACTCCGTCCAGCCCAGCCAGATAAAAAGGCTCCAGGTAGGCCGGCAGTTCTTCGAGCTCTTTCTGCCTTAACAGCGTGTTGACTGTGAGATAGACCTTGACGCCGAACAGCTTTCCGAACCGGATACATTCCGTCAGCTCCTCCTGTGTAAAGTTTTCCGC
>CANRMK010000010.1 GCA_947631715.1 uncultured Acetatifactor sp. | reverse complement strand
ACTCCGATCTTTAGGCTGTCCTGAAAGCTGAATCTGCACAGCTTTGCCATCAGTCCGCACCCTACGATCTTTGCGACCAGCGCAACAATTACAAATCCCAGGGAAAACAGCAGGATATTTCCGTTCACATTGTCAATATTCGTCTTTAACCCAATACTTGCGAAAAATACCGGGCCAAAGATCATATAAGAGCTGACCTCCATCTTTTCTTCCACATAAGAGGAATCCCGCATAGAGCAGAGAATGACGCCCGCCACATAAGCGCCTGTGATATCCGCTATCCCAAAGAATTTCTCGGCCGCATAAGCGAAAAAGAAGCAGAGTGCAAGGCTGATAATGGGAATTCTCCTGGTATGGGGATAACGTTCATCAAATCCTTGAAATATCTTGAACAGGATATAGCCTACCACCAAAGCCATGAGAAAGAACAGGATAGTGGAAAGTACTACCTTGCCGGGATTGGAATCAGGGCTCTTAAATCCGATCACAAAGGTCAGGACAATAATGCCGATTACATCATCGATAATAGCGGCGCTTAAGATAGTAGTCCCTACCTTTCCCTTTAGTTTTCCCATCTCGCGCAGGGATTCTACCGTAATGCTCACGCTGGTGGCAGTCATGATCACACCGATGAAGACTGCCATGTAAAATTTTTCCGAACCCCAGGGCGCGGCCCCGTAAAAGCCCATATAGAGCAGAGTGCCGCCCACAAGAGGGACAAACACGCCTGCACAGGCAATCAGGAAGGCAACAGGGCCAGTTTTCATTAGTTCTTTCAGGTCCGTTCCCAGTCCTGCGGAAAACATCAGAAGAACAACACCTATTTCCGCCATTTCCGTCAGAAAGTCCGTCTGCTGGACAAAGCCGAGAATACTGGGCCCGATCAACAGGCCGGCAATGATCTCTCCCACTACCTGGGGCGCCTTGCACTTTCTTGCAAGAATGCCAAAGAATTTTGCAAAGACAATGATGATCGCCAGATCCTTAAACACACTATACGCTTCCATTTTTCATAATCTCCTCTTGCTTTTCTATCTTATCAGTCTTCTTATTATTTATATCACTTACACAGAGACGGCACAAGACGAGATGCCTGCCGGCATCCCGTCTCACTATACATGAACTTATGTAAATACCTTATGATTTATTCTTCCGAATCCTCCTGTCCGGCCTCCTCCTCAGAGACATTCCGGTTCCTGTTCTCCTCTTCTATGATCTCTTCCAGGGATTTTTCCTCCGGAATGTCCTCCATGGCGTCCTCTATATTGTCAAATTCCTGATCGCCGTTGGAAATCCTCTCTCTTACCTTGGCAATTTTGGCAATCTTTACGCCGTCATCCAGATCCATCAGCTTTACTCCTGACGTGATCCTGCTGAGAACTCTGATATCCTGGCTTCTCAACTGAATGATAATGCCCTCCGTGGTGATCAGCATAATTTCATTTTCATCGTTCACAGCCTTTACGCCCATAACATCACCGGTCTTTTCAGTGATCTTATAGCACTTCAGGCCCTTTCCGCCTCTCTTCTGCACGGTGAACTCTTCCAGAAGCGTGCGTTTGCCCATACCATTTTCCGTTACCGTAAGAAGAGAATCTCCCTGACTCTGCAGCTGCATGCCGACGATCTCATCCTGATCGTCAAGGTTCATACCGATCACACCCATGGAAGCTCTTCCGGTAGAGCGCACATCTGTCTCCTTGAACCGGATACACATGCCATGCTTTGTCACAAGGAAAATTTCGCTGTCCTTATCTGTCGTTTTCACCTCAATGAGTTCGTCATTGTCTTTCAGGGTAATGGCTGTCAGGCCGTTTTTCCTGATATTTGCAAACTCGATAAGAGAGGTTTTCTTTACAATGCCTGTCTTTGTCACCATGAACAGGTTCTTGCTGTCGTCATACTCCCGGATAGGGATCATAGCCGTTATCTTCTCACCGGGAGAAAGCTGCAGGAGATTGATGATGGCCGTGCCTCTCGCGGTCCTGCCTGCCTCCGGGATTTCATATGCCTTTAACCGGTATACCCGCCCGAAGCTGGTGAAGAAATTCAGGTAATGATGGGTAGTGGTCATCAGAAGATCTTCTATAAAATCTTCCTCAATGGTCTGCATTCCCTTGATACCTTTTCCGCCGCGGTTCTGAGCCTTAAAATTATCCACCGTCATACGCTTGATATAACCCAGATCCGTGAGGGCGATCACGGTATTTTCCTTAGGGATCAAATCTTCCACGGATATATCCGACATATCTATGCCGATCTTGCTTCTTCTGTCATCGCCGTACTTCTGGGATATGATCATGATTTCTTCCTTGATCACGCCCAGAAGGAGCTTCTCATCTGCGAGGATCGCCTTTAATTCCGCGATGCGGGCCTGCAGCTCCTGATGCTCTTTTTCAAGCTTTTCTCTCTCCAGTCCGGTGAGAGCGCGCAGGCGCAGCTGTACGATCGCATTTGCCTGAACATCAGTCAGTTCAAAACGCTCCATCAACCTGTTCACAGCTGTCTGGGGAGTGTCGCTGCTGCGGATAATGGAAATCACTTCGTCGATATAATCAAGGGCTTTCAAAAGTCCCTGCAGAATATGATCCCGCTCTTCCGCCTTATTTAGCTCATATTTTGTTCTTCTTGTGACAACGTCCTCCTGATGCTTCAGATAATAGGTCAGCATATCCAGAAGATTCATCACCTTTGGCTCATTGTTTATGAGAGCCAGCATGATCACGCCGAAAGTATCCTGCAGCTGCGTATGCTTATAAAGCTGATTCAGGATCACATTGGCATTCACATCTTTTCTGAGCTCGATCACGACCCGGGTGCCCTCTCTGTTGGACTCGTCCCTGATCGCGGTAATTCCGTCAATCCTTTTCAGCTTTACCAGCTCTGCGATCTTAATGATCAGATTTGCCTTATTTACCATATAGGGCAGCTCGGTAGCGACTATCTGCGTTTTTCCGTTGGGCAGAGTTTCAATATCCGTCACTGCCCGGACAATGATCTTGCCCCGCCCGGTGCGGTAAGCCTCACTGCACCCTTTTGTTCCAAGGATCAGGCCGCCTGTGGGAAAATCAGGCGCCTTGATGATCTCCAGAATCTCATCTATGGAGGTATCTCTGTTCTCGTTGATCTTGTTGTCAATGATCTTTACTACCGCACTGATTACCTCCCGGAGATTATGAGGGGGAATATTAGTGGCCATGCCGACTGCAATACCGGTAGTGCCGTTCACCAAAAGGTTCGGATAACGGCTGGGGAGTACCACAGGCTCTTTTTCCGTATCGTCAAAGTTCGGCATGAAATCAACCGTATCCATGTCGATATCGGCGAGAAGCTGTGTACAGATCTTGGATAACCTTGCCTCCGTATAACGCATGGCGGCGGGGCTGTCCCCGTCCATGGATCCAAAATTTCCATGGCCGTCCACTAAAGGGTACCGGGTAGACCAATCCTGTGCCATGTTTACCAGCGCGCCATATATGGAGCTGTCTCCGTGAGGGTGATATTTACCCATGGTATCACCAACGATACGGGCGCTCTTACGATGAGGTTTATCCGGACCGTTGTCAAGCTCGACCATGGAATAGAGCACACGGCGCTGGACAGGTTTTAAACCGTCTCTCACGTCCGGCAGCGCTCTCGATGCGATCACGCTCATGGCATAATCAATATAAAAGGTTTCCATACGTTCTTTCAGATCCACCTCGTGAATCTTGTCTGTCCCGGGAACCTGGTCAAAAATATCGTCGTTCATTTTTCCTCATTTCTGCTGTATTTTCATACAGTCAAATTTCCGGTACGACTGTCGTACCGACAAAATGAATCAAATATAAATACTGTCATGTAATGTCAAGATTTTTCACAAACTTAGCATTCTCTTCGATAAATTCACGCCTGGGCTCTACCTTGTCTCCCATAAGTGTAGTAAACGTAAGGTCAAGCTCCGATTCCATTTCCTTGTCGTAATTTACCCTGAGAAGAATCCTGCGCTCGGGATCCATAGTGGTCTCCCAGAGCTGGTCCGCATCCATCTCTCCAAGCCCCTTATAGCGCTGGATCTTGTTATTCTGATTTCTTCCGACCTCCTGCAGGATCTTGTCAAGCTCCTCGTCGCTGTAGGCATACCATACCTTTTTGTTCTTTTCCAGCTTGTAGAGAGGAGGCTTTGCAAGATAAACATGGCCCTCTCTGATCAGATCCGGCATGAACCGATAAATAAAGGTAAGGAGAAGCGTACTGATATGAGCGCCGTCCACATCCGCATCTGTCATCAGAATGATCTTGTCATATCTAAGCTTTGTAATGTCGAAATCTTCATGGATCCCTGTCCCAAATGCGGTAATCATCGCTTTGATCTCTTCATTCGCATAGATCCTGTCAAGGCGCGCTTTCTCCACATTTAAAATCTTTCCCCGAAGAGGAAGAATCGCCTGAGTTGCCCTGGAACGGGCGGTCTTTGCACTGCCGCCTGCGGAATCTCCCTCCACTATGTAGATTTCACAATTCTTAGGATCCTTATCGGAACAGTCGGCAAGCTTTCCGGGAAGAGAAAAGCCTTCCATAGCAGTTTTTCTTCTTGTGAGATCCCTTGCCTTTCTGGCGGCCTCTCTGGCTCGCTGCGCCAGAATGGATTTCTCACAGATAGACTTTGCAATGACAGGATTCTGCTCCAGAAAATAAGTGAGCTGTTCACTGACAATGCTGTCAACAGCGCCTCTGGCTTCACTATTTCCAAGCTTCTGCTTTGTCTGGCCCTCAAACTGAGGATCCTCGATCTTTACGCTGATAATGGCAGTCAATCCCTCTCTGATATCCTCGCCGGAGAGATTTGGCTCGCTGTCCTTTAAAAGCTTTGCATTTCTGGCGTAATCGTTAAATGTCTTTGTGATGGCATTTCTGAATCCTACAAGGTGAGTGCCGCCCTCGGGGGTATTGATGTTATTTACAAAGCTGAACACACTTTCATTGTAGGAGTCATTGTGCTGAAAAGCCACTTCTACATACACATTGTTCTTTTCTCCCTCAAAATAAAGAATGTCTTCATAGAGAGGAGCCTTGCTTTTGTTCAGATAAGCTACAAATTGCTTGATTCCGCCCTCATAGTAAAATTCTACTGTCTTATTCTTTTTTTCAGGAGTTTTTTCAGAAATTTTTTCCACAGGAGCGGCATCTTCTTCTTTTCTGTCAGCCTCCGCTCTCACAAGCAGTTCATTGATCTGCTCGTTCTCATTATCCGCAATTATTTTTTCCTGCTCGCTTCTTTCATCTTTCAGGATAATGCGGAGACCCTTTGTGAGAAATGCCATTTCTCTGAGTCTTCTCTTTAATACGTCAAATTCAAATACCGTGGTTTCCGTAAAAATAGTATCGTCAGGAAGAAAAGTAACCTTTGTCCCTGTTTTATTGATATCGCAGGTTCCAATCTCCTTTAGGGGATAACACACATGTCCCCGCTCATAGCGCTGTTCATAGACAATGCCGTTCTGATAGATTTCCACCTCAAGCCATTTTGAAAGGGCATTTACAACAGAAGCGCCCACGCCATGCAGACCGCCTGAAACCTTATAGCCCCCGCCGCCAAACTTTCCTCCCGCGTGAAGAATGGTAAAAACTACCTCTACACCCGGAATACCAGCCTTATGATTGATTCCTACCGGGATTCCACGTCCATTGTCAATCACTGTAATGGAATTTCCCTCGTTAATAGTGACCTCTATGGTATCACAGAATCCTGCAAGGGCCTCATCCACAGAATTGTCAACAATCTCATAAACAAGATGATGCAGTCCTCTGCTCGCTGTAGTTCCGATGTACATTCCCGGACGCTTTCTGACAGCTTCCAGTCCCTCTAGGATCTGAATTTCATCGGCACCGTATTCATGATCTACCGCTGTGTTGTTCATATTTTCTTCACTCATTATGACCACTATTCTCCTCACCGTTCACACATATTGCAGATTTATCTGAAACCTGAAAGATCCTGTTAATTTCAAATCTATTGTTCACAAATTCTTCCAAACCTGTACAAGTGATGATCGTCTGTATATCTCCTATGCTGTTCAATAGATAATTCTGTCTGTTGGAATCCAGTTCAGACAATACGTCATCTAACAGTAAAACAGGCGTATCTTTGGCTATTTTCTTGACAAGCTCTATCTCGGAAAGCTTTAAAGACAATGCCGCTGTACGCTGCTGGCCCTGAGAACCGTATTTCCTGATATCCACATTTCCCACTACAAAAGAAAAATCGTCTCTGTGAGGTCCCACAGATGTCATTTTTGCTCTCATATCTCTGTCCTGACTGAATTTCAGCTTTTTTTCAAAATCCTCAATTTCAACGTCAGGTTCATATTCTACCGATATCTCTTCTTTTCCGCCGGAAAGCTTTTTATGTATGTCGTATATGATCTCGTTCAGTTGTTCTGCAAATAATCTCCGCCGTTCTATGATCTTTTTCCCGTAAGATACAAGCTGCATATCCCAGATGCTAAGAGTCTCCTTTAAATCAGGATTCATATACATATCTTTCAAGAGCTTGTTCCTCTGGTTGATTATTTTATTATAATGGTTTAGATTGTATAGATATAAACTGTCCAGCTGGCACAATTCCATATCTACAAATCTTCTCCTCTCGGAGGGGCCGTTCTTTATGATTCCGAGATCCTCCGGGGAAAAGAAGACCACATTGCACAGACCCAGCAGATCCGCCGCCTTTTTGATTTTTTGTCCATCAATCGCGATACCTTTGGATTTGTTCTTTCTCAAATGCATATCGACTCTCGTCTCAACGTCGTCCTTCTCAAGGTATGTTCTGATGTGGGCTTCCTCTTTGTCAAATTGTATGATTTCCCTGTCCTTGCTTCCCCTGTGGGATTTCGTGGTGGCCGCTACAAAAATAGCCTCCAGGATATTTGTCTTTCCCTGCGCATTGTCTCCAAAGAGGATATTGGTACCTTTGTCAAACTGCATGGTAAGGGAATCATAATTTCTGTAATCTGCCAATTCTATTGACTTGATGATCATGTTTCCTCTTTTACTGCTCTATTTTGATTGTTTGCCCGTTAAATTCAACAAGATCTCCCGCATACAGTTTTCTGCCGCGCCTGGTATCCACCTGGCCGTTTACTTTTACAAGACCGTCCTGAACGGCAAACTTTGCATCCACGCCGGACTCAGCCAGGCCGGCTGCTTTCAGAGCCTGGCCAAGCTTAATAAATTCTTCTTTCAGATGAACGATTTCCATACAGACACCGCCTAGCTCACTGTCGCAAAATTAACAGGAAGAATTAAATAAATATAACTTTCCTCAGGATTTTTTATAAAGCATGGAGCTTTCGGATTTACCATGTAAAGCTCAATCTCCTCATCGTCTATGACTCTGAGCGCATCAATCAGAAACTTAGGGTTAAATCCAATCATCAAATCTTTCCCCTGCTTTTCAATATCTATTTCTTCATTCATGCTTCCGTTGACGGAATTTAACTTTAATTCCATACTTCCGTCAAGTATATTTATGATGATAGGCTTTTTATCGCCCTCTTTTACAAGGGGGGTCACACGGTCGATACAATTTAACAGTTCCTTTTTATTGATCTTTACCTTTGTCTCATAATCGCTGGAAAGCATCTGATCGATCCTGAAGTATTCTCCCTCTATCAGTCTCGATACGACGGTGGTATCATCAAATTCAAACACAATATGCTTTGCGGTAAAGGAAATCCTCACATCACTTTCCGCTCCTCCCGGGAGAATCTTGCTCACTTCATTCAGAGTTTTTCCGGGAACAACTACTTTTTTAGGAGAATAGCTCTCTCTCAGCTGGATCTTGCGGATAGAAATCCTGTGTCCGTCCAGAGATACCACCTTTAATTCATCGCCGTTTATCTCAAAAAGTTCTCCAGTCATCAATTTATTGTTATCGTTGTCAGAGATAGAGAATATAGTCTGCCTGACTATCTCTTTCAAGGTAAACTGACTGATAACAATGTTATCCTCTTTTTCAACAACAGGAAGATAGGAAAAATCTTCTCCTGATTTGCCGATGATAGTGTAATTTATCCTCTCACAGGTAATCAAAGTCTTGTAGGAGGAATCTGTCTCTATGGTCACGTCGCTGTCAGGAAGTCTTCTTACAATATCGAGAAAGATCTTTGCATCCAGAGCAATGACACCCTTTTCAACAATCTCACCCTCGATGATCGTCTCTATTCCCAGATCCATATCGTTTGCAGTCAGCGTTATGATTCCTTTTGAAGCGTCAATCATGATACATTCCAGTATCGACATGGTAGTTTTATTGGATACTGCCTTTGAAACGATCTGTACTCCGTTATACAGGTTTGTTTTAGAACAGATTAGCTTCATGTGAATAACTCCCTTCGCTTTTTTAACTGCCATAGGCCGGCGGACATAAATTATTAAATAATAAAAGAAATTCATATTATACTTAATAATAGATGTCTATTTGTGCATAACCATATCTATTATACTATTTTTCAAGAAAAAAGGAAATGATAAACTGGCTAATAATTTACCGATAACCTAAAATTTATTTTCAACTTATTCACATATGTATTTCTGCATGTAACTTAAGAAAAAATTTTATCAACACATTTTTGCCTTGAATGTAAATAAAAAGTGCATCTGCATGTGGTTATCTTTTAAGAAGGATTTATCTTCTAAGAAGGGTTTATCTTCTTTATTATAATGTCGATTTTATTCTTAAGTTCTTCATTGGTCTGTATGTCTGTGGCAATCTTATTTACACCGTGCATGATAGTAGTATGGTTTTTCTTGCCAAGAAGCTTTCCAATGTTGATGAGGGACACATCGAGCAGCTCTCTGCACAGATACATGACCACCTGTCTCGGAAGAACAAATTCCGAATTTCTTTTTTGGGAGGTTATGTCCTCCGGTCTCACGCCAAAGTGTTCCGCTACCACGTTTATGATAAGAGTTGGCGTGATTTCCTTTGTTTTGTTGGGAAAGATCACGTCTTTCAAAGCCTCCTCCGCAGAAGCAAGAGTGAGATCTACATTGTTCAGCTTTGCAAAAGCAGTGATTTTGTTTAAGGCTCCCTCCAATTCCCTGATATTTGATTTGATATTGGTAGCAATATATTTTATGATTTCTTCATCTATCTGCTTGTCGTATAATTCTGCATTTTTCTGCAGAATAGCCATTCTGGTCTCATAGTCAGGAGGCTGAATGTCTGCGATCAGTCCCCATTCAAATCTGGACCGGAAACGTTCGTCAAGGATTTCAATCTCTTTCGGAGGTTTGTCCGAGGAGAGAACAATCTGTTTTCCGGCAGAATGCAGCGCATTAAAGGTATGGAAGAATTCTTCCTGGGTACTTTCCTTTCCGATGATGAACTGTACGTCATCTACCATCAGCACATCTACAGTCCTGTATTTTTCTCTTAGCTTTGTCATGGACGCAGCGTTACCGCTTCTGATAGATTCTATCACCTCATTAGTGAAATCTTCACTGGTGACATACAGGACTTTCTTTTCCGGAGTCTGCTTTAAAATAAAGTGTCCTATGGAATGCATTAAGTGGGTCTTTCCCAATCCGGGCCCTCCGTATAAATAGAGGGGATTGTACACTTCTCCCGGAGATTCCGCAACGGCAAGGGAAGCGGACTGCGCAAACTTATTGTTGCTTCCCACCACAAAGGTATCAAATACATATTTCGGGTTTAAGTTTGAATTTTCATAATTAACATTGTTGGAAAGCTTTTGCCTGGAAAGAGAATTCTCCTCATTTGATTCGATGGATGTAATGTCTTTTTCCAGAATGAATTTTACATTATAATTATGATCGAACATTTCCGTGATGGTGACCTGAAAAAAACTCTTATATTTAGAAGAAATATAATTGAGCGCATGGGCCTGATCTGACGGAATAATAATATTTACCACATCATCGGTCACACTGTAAAATTCAAGAGGACTTATCCAGGTCTGATAGGAAACGTCGGATATATTGTACTCTCTTCGGATAATTTCCTTGATATCTGTCCATCTCTCTTTTATATTATCCATATTTACACCCCTTGTGCGCTGAAGCACGCATAAAAATTAGAAAGTTTTATTTTAAACTTACACCCAATGTATGCTTTAGCGCGCATACCAGTCAATATCAATTCAGGCTTATATTGCAAAGCGCAGAAACAGTACAATTTATTTTAATATAGATTTTCTGATATTTCAAATGTTAGTTATGAACATAATATTGATAAAGTTATCAACAATATGTTCATAACTATGTTAATATTCTGGTTTAAAATTTGTGAGTGTGGATAGAAATAGAAATATGTGTATTTTTGTATCATAACTAAAAGGACTGTTATTTCCGCATTTTTACGATTTTTGAACAGTATTTGCACAAATTATATATAGAACGAAAAATGTTATCCACAAGAAATGAACATAATGTTTATAACTTGATATAGATTATTTTATGTTGATATTGCTGTTGATAACTTATTAAAAAAAATTAATTTTCTTGGAAAGTGCTAAATTTACTATATTTTTCTTGACATTGATACTTTTTTTTTATACAATCAATATGCTATTTTCTTGGGACGGATATGAAAAAATACCTTTATTATGATTATATGTGGAGGTTCTTAGAAAAGGAGGTGCATTCCATGAAGATGACATTTCAGCCGAAGAAGCGTTCCCGCAAGAGAGTTCACGGATTCAGAGCCAGAATGAGTACTCCGGGCGGAAGAAAGGTTTTAGCTGCAAGACGTGCGAAAGGAAGAAAAAGGCTGTCTGCGTAGGTCACAGGAATGTGACCTTTTTTCTTCTTGAACTTAGGAGAACTGAATGAATTTTTCTGAAAGCTTGAAAAAAAATCACCAATTTCAGTTCGTTTACAAAAACGGTAGATCTTATGCAAATAAATATCTGGTCATGTATGTAAAAGAAAATGGCGCCGAGAGGAATCGAATTGGAATCAGTGTGAGCAAAAAAGTCGGCAACAGTGTTGTCAGACATCGGGTGAAGAGGCTGGTGCGGGAAAGTTATCGGTTGCATGAAGCGGTGTTCAATAGTGGTTTGGACATTGTGATCGTAGCAAGGACCGCTGCGGCTTCAGTTGGATATGAAGAGATCGAAAAGGCACTTCTTCACCTTGCAAAGCTTCATCATGTGATTAAAGTATTTTTTTATTTTGACTGATGCTATGAAAAAAATATTGATTACCGGTATTGGATTTTATCAAAAGTATATTTCTCCGTTAAAACACACAAAGTGTCCGTATTATCCTACCTGTTCTCAGTATGGTCTGGAAGCCATAGAAAAATACGGGGCATTTAAAGGCAGTATTTTAGCGGTATGGAGAATTTTAAGGTGCAATCCCTTTTCAAAGGGAGGGTATGATCCTGTCCCCTGATCCGATCCGGCAAGAACAGAAAAATATACGGTTCGGCATATGGAATATTATATCATATATAAAGTATGCCGAAGCGCACAAGGAGTATGTAAATGAATTTAATCGTATTGACACAGAACCAGACTCCTATCATTGGATGGGTGGCACGTATTCTGGGCCTGATCATGAACGGGATTTTCTATGTGATCGACAAGATCGGTCTTCCGAATATCGGCCTGGCCATTATATTGTTTACGATTGTTGTCAATCTGCTTCTGATGCCTTTGACCATCAAACAGCAGAAATTTTCTAAATTATCCGCAAAAATGGAACCTGAGATACAGGCTATCCGCGAGAAATATAAGAATAAAAAAGACAACGATTCTATGATGGCTATGAATCAGGAGACTCAGCTTGTCTATGCAAAGTACGGCGTTTCTGCCAGCGGAAGCTGTGTACAGCTTTTGATCCAGATGCCGATTCTGTTCGCGCTCTACCGCGTGATATATGCCATGCCGGCGTATGTGACAAAGATAGGGAATACTTTTCGTGTACTTGCGGATAAGATCATATCTGTTGACAATGGCGCTTTTCTGCAGAATAACCAGACGGAAAGTATCCAGAGAGTGGTCTCCATGTACGGGCAGTCCATGACAAAGGGAGATCTTTCGAACGGTATCATCGACGTATTGAATAAGCTTTCTTCCGCCGATCTTTCCATGGTGGCGGATCATTATGATCTGACTCAGCTTACTTACGAGGGAAAGCTGATTTTGAGCAGTGGTTCCGTTAGAGGCCTGATAGACACTTACAATAATTTTCTGGGCCTGAACATGGGAGATTCTCCTATGACACTGATTCGGTCAGCCTGGAGTGTCGGGGCCTGGGGAATCATCATAGGAGCAGCCCTGATTCCGATTCTTTCCGCTGTGACACAATGGGTGAATGTAAAGTTGATGCCTCAGCCTGCAAGGAACAACAATAACGGAAATGACGCGGCTTCCACCATGGCATCTTCCATGAAGACAATGAATACGATCATGCCTTTGATGTCCGCATGGTTCTGTTTTTCTCTTCCGTCCGGTATGGGACTTTACTGGGTAGCCGGCAGCGTTGTGAGAAGTATTCAGCAGGTAGTGATCAACAGGCATATCGATAAGATGGATTTTGACGAGATCATCAGAAAGAATACGGCCAAGAGCGCAAAGAAAGTGGAAAAGCTGAAAGAAAGACAGGAAATGATCAATACTTACGCCAACATGAATACAAAGAGTATTCAGTCAAAGGCGAATACAGTCAGCGGTGAGGAAAATAAGACTGTTTCCAATACAAGCGCGAAACCGGGAAGTATTGCGGCAAAGGCAAATCTTGTCAAGGAATACAATGAGAGAAATAACAATAAATAAATTTTGTAAATGTTGCTGATGCGACGGAATGTGAGGTAGAATATGGAATATATTGAAGTGTCTGCAAAAACGGTGAACGAAGCAATTACAGAAGCCTGCCAGAAGCTTGGGGTGACAAGCGATAAGCTGGATTATGAAGTCGTGGAGGAAGGTTCCAGCGGATTTCTCGGTATCGGTTCTAAGCCGGCTGTGATCAAGGCTGCTGTGAAAGTTACGGAAATCTCTCTGGAAGACAAGGCGAAAAATTTTCTGAATGATGTGTTTGCCGCTATGAATATGGAGGTTGTTGTAGAGGTAAAGTACGACGAAACAGAGCATTCCATGGATATCGATTTAAGCGGAGATGAGATGGGCGTTTTGATCGGAAAACGGGGACAGACTCTGGATTCTCTGCAGTATCTGGTATCCCTTGTAGTAAATAAGGGCGTTGAGGACTACATCAGAGTTAAGGTGGATACCGAAAATTACAGGCAGAGAAGAAAAGAAACTCTGGAGAACCTTGCGAAGAATATTGCCTATAAGGTAAAGCGGACAAAGAGGCCTGTCTCTTTGGAGCCTATGAATCCTTATGAGAGAAGAATCATTCACTCGGCGCTTCAGAATGACAAATATGTGACTACCTACAGTGAGGGAGAAGAACCTTTCAGAAGAGTTGTAGTTGACCTGAAGAAGTAAGAAATTGATCTGAATGAAAATGAATGGTGAAAGACCGCTGCCGCTTTTCGGAAATTCCTGGAATAGTGTAGCGGTTTTTTATTTAACATGGTAAAATATCGGCATAAAATGTACTTGCAGATTTCTGAATGAAAAATATTGGAAAGTGGGAAAAAAGATGTTTCGGACGGACACAATTTCTGCAATTTCAACCGGATTGACTGACTCCGGAATAGGTATTATCAGGATCAGCGGTCCGGATGCCGTAAGCGTGGGGGACCGGCTGTTTCGTCTGCCCTCAGGAAAAAGGATATTAAAGAATCTGGAAAGTCATCGGTTGCAGTACGGTTATATTGTAAATAAAAATACGGAGGATCATGATCCTGAATGGAAAGATTACATAATTGATGAAGTGATGGCTGTTGTCATGAGAGCTCCGGGGAGCTTTACAGGGGAGGACACGATAGAGATTCAGTGTCACGGCGGTGTTCTGGTGATGAAAAAGATCCTGGAGCTTACCTTGCAGAACGGCGCCAGGTCAGCAGACCCTGGAGAATTCACAAAACGGGCATTTTTAAATGGAAAAATGGATCTGTCCAGGGCGGAAGCGGTGATGGATCTCATACATTCTGAAAATGAATATGCCCTTGCCTCTTCCATAGATCAGCTGAAAGGAAAGATGGCCTTTAAGGTAAAGGAACTCCGCAGTGAGATTATTTATGAGATCGCCTTTATAGAATCTGCGCTGGACGATCCGGAACACATCAGCTTGGACGGATATCCGGAACGGTTGTCAGAAAAGTTGGATAAGCTGATCGCAGAAATTGAAAAACTGCTTTCTACAGTAAGAGACGGGAGATTGATCAGGGAGGGAATCAATACCGTTATTATTGGAAAACCGAATGTAGGAAAATCTTCGATTTTAAATTTTCTCGTGGGACAGGAAAGGGCTATTGTTACGGAAGTAGCAGGAACGACCCGGGATGTGCTTGAAGAAAGGATCACCCTGGACGGTATTGGTCTGAATATTATCGATACTGCCGGTATCCGCAATACGGAGGATAAAGTAGAAAAAATAGGTGTCGAAAAGGCAAAGCAGTATGCTAAGGATGCAGATCTGATCTTGTATGTGATGGATTCTTCCGTGCTGCCTGATGAAAATGACAGAGAAATTTTTTCTCTGATGACCGGGAAAAAGGCGATATTGCTTTTAAATAAAAGTGATCTTAATAGTCCTGTGCCGGAGGAAAAATTCTTTCATTTTATTGAGGATTTTTTTGGCCAGGACAGTCCTGTGGTCATTCGGACCTCTGTAAAGGAAGAATTTGGATTTGAAGAATTTAAGAAAACAATAAAAGAGATGTTCTTCTGTGGAAAATTAAGGAGCAGCGGCGAGCTTGTGGTCACAAATGAAAGACATGCGGAGGCTTTCAGAGAGGCATTTCATTCTCTGAACCTTGTCAAAGAGAGCATAAGCCGTAATATGCCGGAAGATTTTTATTCCATAGATCTGATGAACGCTTACAGTTCTCTTGGCAGGATCATTGGGGAAGAAGTAGATGATGACCTGATAGAAGAGATTTTTTCAAAATTCTGCATGGGAAAATAAAACGGGAGTTTTAGATTGAAAAATGAACTTGATAGTTCATTTTTCAATCGGCAATTTGTGCCGGAGCGTCACAAATTGCTTTGATGGCAGACGCGAATTTGAGATTCGCGTCGCCCCGTCGCGTAAAACGCTCCGGAATGGGGATTAAAATGTCTGGAATACATGAGAATGTTGATATATGTGTGATAGGGGCCGGCCATGCCGGATGCGAGGCGGCTCTTGCCTGTGCAAGACTGGGGCTGGAGACTGTGATTTTTACTGTCAGTGTAGACAGCATTGCTTTGATGCCATGTAATCCGAATGTGGGAGGTTCCTCCAAGGGACATTTGGTGAGAGAGCTGGATGCTCTTGGCGGTGAGATGGGAAAGAATATAGATAAGACTTTTATTCAGTCTAAAATGCTGAACGTCTCAAAAGGCCCTGCAGTGCATTCCCTGAGAGCGCAGGCTGATAAGGCAGAATATTCCAGGTCTATGAGGAAAGTCCTGGAAAACCAGGATCATCTTGTGATCAAGCAGTCAGAGGTCTGTGATATCCTATGGGAAGAGACGGAGGAGCTTTTTGACGGAAAGAACAGAAAAAGGGTAAAGGGTGTAAAGACCTTTACAGGGGCTGTCTATGAATGTAAGGCTGTGATCTTATGTACAGGCACTTATCTCAGGGCGAGATGTTTGTGCGGAGAGGCTATTACCCACACCGGGCCAAACGGTCTTCAGGCCGCGGATCATCTTACGGCGTCCCTTGAAAAAATGGGAATTGCACTGCGCCGTTTTAAGACAGGGACGCCGGCCAGAATGGATAAGCGCAGCCTTGATTTTTCAAAAATGGAGGAACAGTTGGGAGATGAGAGGATCGTGCCTTTTTCTTTTTCTACGGATCCGGACTCTATCCAGAAAGAGCAGGCTTCCTGCTGGCTTACCTATACGAATGAAAGGACACATGAAATTATCCGTCAGAATTTAGACAGATCTCCCATTTATGCGGGAGTGATCGAGGGGACCGGGCCCAGGTACTGTCC
>CANRMK010000009.1 GCA_947631715.1 uncultured Acetatifactor sp. | reverse complement strand
TTGCTGACTCCGTCTCTGGAATCATAGTAAAATTCTTCCTTTACCACGCTTCACCTCTTATCACAGACCAGGCCCCGCAGCAGCCGGCATCGCATCCGGCCCGTATCGCAACAACGCCAGCGGATATCGGTCTTTACTCTGCTGTAGGCACTGCAGGTCGTCCCGCCTGAAAGTGTCGTTAAAAATCGGGACAACAGGATACAATAAGCAGTATATCGCATTTTGTTATAAAATTTAAGCCCCTTTTTCAAATTTTATGAGCATTTTAGAAAACAGTATATCTCCTCAGCAGATTTCAGCCCCGGCCGGCATTTCCTTTTCAGGCGCCACCAGCGCCAGATTCCCGTCGGCGTCCTCCGCGCACAGAAGCATTCCCTCTGACAGCACTCCCGCAAGGGTGGCAGGCTTTAAGTTGACCAGCACCATCACTTTCTTCCCCACCATTTCCTCCGGAGTGTAATGGGCACGGATCCCGGACACGATCTGCTTGACCTGGCTGCCGATCTTTACCTGGCTGCACAGCAGCTTTTTAGACTTTGGCACCGCTTCGCATGAAATGATCTGTCCCACCTGGAACTGCAGCTTTGCGAAATCATCATACGTGATCTCCGGCTTTGCTTCAATATCCATGACCTGATCCGGACCATTCTCATTGGATCCCGCATCTGCGGCCTGGGAGGCTGACGCTTCCGCCATCTGGGCCGCCGCGATCTCTTCCTCCCGCTTTTCCACTTCTTTCATGTCGATCCTGGCAAACAAAATCTCGGGGGCATCCGTCACTTTATTTCCGCTGGGATAAAGTCCGAACTGATCCATCTGATCAAAATCCCGGAGCGAAGTATGAAACTGGGAGACGATCTTCTCCGCCGTTTCAGGCATAAAGGGCTCCAGCAGGGACGCTCCGATCACGATTCCCTCCGTCAGATTATAAAGCACTGTGGACAGGCGGTCCGCCTGATCCGGATCCTTGGCCAGTACCCAGGGTTCCGTTTCATCTATATATTTGTTGCAGCGCTTGAAGACAGCAAAGATTTCCGTAAGGGCATCCGCCACCCGCAGGGTTTCCATCTTATCCGCCACTCTGCCGTATGCACCGCAGACTGTTTTCTTCAGGTCCTTGTCGATCACGTCGGCTGTAACGCCTTTATCCTCCACCACGCCGCCGAAATATTTATTGCTCATGGAAATCGTGCGGTTCACAAGATTTCCCAGTACGTTAGCCAGATCCGAATTGGTCCGCTCCGCAATCAATTCCCATGTCACATTTCCGTCATTGTCGTAAGGGGTCTCATGGAGCACATAGTAGCGGACCGCATCCACCCCAAAGAAATCCGCCAGATCGTCCACATAGATCACGTTGCCCTTGGATTTGCTCATCTTGCCGCCGCCCATCATCAGCCAGGGGTGTCCGAACACCTGCTTGGGCAGAGGCTCCCCCAGAGCCATCAGAAAAATAGGCCAGTAAATAGTATGGAAACGGATAATGTCCTTACCGATCAGGTGTAGATCCGCAGGCCAGAATTTCTTATATTGATCTGTACTGGCGCCATCCGCATCATATCCGATGCCGGTAATATAATTGGTCAGCGCATCCAGCCACACATACACCACATGCTTGTCGTCAAAGTCCACGGGAATGCCCCATTTAAAGGAAGTCCTTGACACACACAGATCCTGAAGACCAGGCAGCAGGAAATTGTTCATCATTTCATTCTTCCTGGAAACCGGCTGAATAAATTCGGGATGTTCATTGATATGCCTGATCAGTCTGTCAGCATATTTGCTCATACGAAAGAAATAGGCTTCCTCCTTGGCAGGCTTTACCTCCCTGCCGCAGTCGGGGCACTTGCCGTCCACCAGCTGCGATTCCGTCCAGAAAGACTCGCAGGGCGTACAGTATAATCCTTCATAGGCCCCTTTGTAAATATCTCCCTGGTCATAGAGCCGCCTGAAAATTTTCTGTACCTGGCGTTCGTGATCCTCATCGGTAGTGCGGATAAATTTGTCATAAGAAATGTTCATGAGATCGCAGAGGCCCCTGATCACCCCGGCCACCTTGTCCACATATTCCTTGGGCGTCACTCCGGCCTCCTGAGCCTTCAGTTCGATCTTCTGTCCGTGTTCATCCGTTCCTGTCTGGAAAAAGACGTCGTATCCCTGTCTCCTTTTAAATCGGGCTATACTGTCTGCCAGCACAATTTCATAATTGTTGCCGATGTGCGGCTTTCCCGAAGTATAGGCGATGGCAGTCGTCAGATAGTAAGGTCCTTTGTTCTGCATGGTTGTTTACCCCTTTCCCTGATATTGTTTTCCATAAATTATTTCCCTAATCTCGCATGATATATCATAAATGCGCCCAAGAAACGCACAGTGCATACCCATCAAAAAAGCCCGGCTTCCTGCATCGTTCTGCAAGAAGACGAGCCATCACCCGTGGTACCACTTCTCTTCATCCGGCCCTTGCGGGACGGACCTCGTCGGGTCTGTAACCCTCTCCGCTGTAACAGGCGGAACCTGTCGCAGCCTTACAGTCCGGCCATCTGTCCGGACGCTCGGTGCGCCGCTCGGAGGCCATGTTCTGCATTCTCCGCTCCATTCCTCTCAGCGCGGCCCCGCACATTGCTCTTTGCCTGCGGCAGCTCCCCGGAATGCTCTCTGTAAAGCATTGCAAATGCATACTCTTCCTCGTCATTGCTCTTATTTTCTGCAATTAGATTCTTTTCATACATGCCTTGAACTCTGAAAACAGATTAGCATAAAGACCATCTTCTGTCAATCTGTTTGTGCCTCGCGCTCCGCGTCTGATTTCTTCGATATGCCGATTACTTTGTTGTAGTCAGCTGACTGTATCCGCCCTTTCTGTCATAGGAATCCAGCAGATAACTGTCATCCGTCAGAACACAGTCAATCTCCAGCCGGTCCTCCCTGTATTTGCTGCGCCTGCGCAGATCTTCCTGTTTTCCCTCTTTTTTCGCCTGAAAGGAGCCTTCTTTCCGGGACTGGAAAAAATGTCCCGGCAGATATCCGGCAAACCGGCCGGCCGCAGCCCTGACTTTCAGCCTTGCTTTCCGCAATATCGGAATTCCCCTGGCCGGAGGCTTCTCCGGTTCAATAGCAGCAAAATAAGGATTGCCCTTAAGAATCCCGCCATCATTTATGGCAGAATTGTCACTTATGTTGTGGGCATAAGGGGAACGTTCCCCCACGGATTTTTCCTCCGCATCCTTTTTAAGACTTTCCAGCTCCGCTTTTCCGCTGCCGTCCCAGAATCCCAGCAGATGTCTGCGCCCGCTCTGCATCAGCCGCCTGACCCAGTCAAAAAAAGACAGCTGCTGTTCCTGTTCGGTCTGAACTGTCTGCACGGCAGAGGATCCCAAAGACAATTTCGCCCCTCCGCCCTGTTGTCTTTTTTCAGTGTGATCATGCATACATTTTGTCACCTGATGCATTTCCGAACTATGGCTGTCCCTGATTCCGTTCATCTGCATACGGCCGCCCCCTTTCCGAAAATCGAATGCTCCCCTCCGATCGGCGCTTAACGTGTGCCGCCGGCACACAGCGCCCTCGCGTCAGCCGCCAGTTGGCAGCGCTGACCCATCCGCCTGGCTCGTTGCCCGCAGTGGCAAAGCTCATTAACATTATCGGCAGAAAGAGGCTTTCGCCTTAGATTTTATAAGATAATCTCCTGCAGGGATCAGGGCTTTCCGTTCAGCTTCTCCAGAAAAGCTTTCACATTGGCAGTCACACTCCCACGGAATACCGCAGAGCCGGAAACTACTACATCAGCGCCCGCCGCCAATACACTCTCTACATTTTCTATGCGGATGCCACCGTCCACTTCGAGCCTTACGTCCAGATCCTGTTCCGTGATCATCCTGCGGACCGCACGCACCTTATCCAAGCATTCCGGAATCATTTTCTGGCCGCCGAACCCCGGTTCCACTGTCATGACCAGGACCATATCCACCTTTCTCAGATACGGCAGCACGGCTTCCACCGGCGTAGAGGGCTTAATCGTAATACCGGCTTTTTTGCCCTGACTGCGGACAGCATCAATGACCCTGTCCGGATCCCGGGCTGCCTCCAGATGAAAATTAAGCAGATCCGCCCCGCATTCCGCAAACTCTGCAATATACCGTTCCGGATCCCGGATCATCAGATGTACATCAAAGAACAGATCAGTACTGTTTCTGATCGACCTGATCACAGGCATACCGAAAGAAATGGACGGCACAAAAATCCCGTCCATCACATCTATATGGAGGTACCTGACTCCGGAAGCCTCCACTTCGCTTATCTGCTCACCCAGCCTGTAAAAATCCGCACCTAAAATCGACGGCGATAATATATTCATCCTGTGTCCATACCTTTCCCGGTATTTCTGATCTGTATTCCCTATCTATGATCCACCGCCCATTTTAACAAATATAGATTGACTGCGCAAGCCGTTTCCCCAAGTATTTTTACTTTTCCATCAATCTCTCAAAGAAATGTCTTATCCGTTCCCAGCCTGTCGGCCACATCTTCTTTCAGACGCTCCCATGCGTCTTCATGCTCCGTATAATAAAGCGGGCACTTCTTTCCGCCGCAGTCATAATGCCGCAGAATATGATCCGTGTCAAGACCATATGCCTCTGTAAGCCATGCCAGCAGTTCAATGAGAGAATCATAGGTCTCCTGTGTAAATGCTCCATCTGCATCCAGGTAACAGCACTCAATGGAAACGGAATCCTGATTTCTGGTCTTCACAGCATAAGCGATCTCGTCAAGCGGCACGCACTGAATGATCTCACCGTTATATCCAATGATAAAATGCGCGCTGACACTATGCTCCTGTACATCCTTCTGCTGTTCAAAATAACTCCTGTTCTGAGCGGCGCTGGTGCCCGCATTGGCCGTATAATGCACGAAAATATCTCTGACTTCCTCCAGCGGGTCCCCCGGCCTGGAATATTCGTTGGGAGTCAGAAAATTCTCCTCCCAGTCAGGATGGGCCGCATATACTTTCTCCGGCAGCCCCTGAATCGTATTCCCCGAAAAGGCCGGCAGTATGCCGCCATCTGAATTGTTCTGCAGTTTTCCTGCGTTTGTGGCAAAAACGCTTCCGCCGTCAGCCAGAAAGAGAACAGCCGTCAACAAAATGCACAAAATTCCGGCGCTCAAAAGAAGCCTTTGGCGCCGGATACGTCTCCTGCGTCTGGCCCTGGCCTCCGCCCGCATCCTGCTGCGGCGCTCCTCCGTCTTCTGCGGTCTTCGCAGCCTGCACTGCCGCTCGTACTCTACCAGATAAGGATTCCTTTTTTCCACGCTCCGCTCCATTGTTTCTCTACACCGTCTTTCCTCCGCTCCATGCGGTTTTTTGAATTTTGCAGAATACAGTGTAATCCAAAATTGTATCCAAGTTGTTTATTTTTTCCTTAAGATTTTCTGTAATCTTGTCAAAATTTGAAAGTTTCCTTTCAAACTGTTCCACGAGGTGGTATAATACTGACATCAATAGAAACTGTTCCAGTTCCGAAAGGAGGATATTCCATTTATGAAAGACCAGAACTGCGGCTACTGTATGAGAGGAGAACTACTGGACGCTTTCGGCATCTATATCTGCGATCTGAGCGTCAGCACGCTGATTCTCTTTAAGGAACAGAGCCATCCCGGCCGCTGTATCGTGGCATACAAAGATCATGTCAGCGAGCTGGTAGATATCAGCGAGGATGAGCGGAATGCTTTTTTTGCCGATGTAGCCAGAGCATCAAAGGCCATTCACGCCGCTTTCCATCCGGACAAAGTAAACTATGGGGCATACGGGGACGGCGGCAGCCATCTTCATTTTCATCTGGTTCCCAAATACCGGGATCAGTTCGAGTGGGGAGGCGTCTTCCAGATGAATCCCGGCCAGACTCATCTCAGCGAAAAAGAGTATGCGGAAATGATCGAAAAGATCAAGGCGAATCTCTGATCCGACTGCTGCATACCATACAAGCAAAAAAAGAGCGCACCGAAATGTCTGTCTGACTTTGCGGTGACGCTCTTTTTTTCTCTTCTGAAATTCTGTTCCATGCAGCAGGAAGATATCACATTAGATCCAGGCTTTTATGGACCGGTAAACACCGTCCGCGTCCAGGCCGTATTTCTCTACCAGCGCCGCAGCGGAACCGGACTCTCCGAACACATCCTGCATACCCAGTTTCTTCACAGGGACAGGCAGCTTCGCGCAGAGACAGTCACACACTGCACTGCCGAGCCCGCCGATGACGGAATGTTCCTCCACAGTTACTACTTTTCCTGTCTTTCCGGCGCTGTTTAAAATGATTTCTTCATCCAGAGGCTTGATGGTACAGATGTTGATCACCTCAGCGCTGATTCCGTCCGCTGCCAGCTTCTCAGCCGCTCCCAGAGAGGAATCCACACAAATGCCGGTAGCCACGATCGTCACGTCCGTGCCCTCTCTCACCACAGTGCCCTTGCCGATCTCAAAATGATAGTCCGGCCTGTCATTGATTATAGGCACAGGAGCCCGGCCAAAACGGAGATACACTGGTCCTACATATTCAAGGGCGGCTCTCACCGCTGCCTTTGCCTCCACGGCGTCAGCCGGGCACATTACTACCATACCGGGAATCGTCCGCATCAATGCAATGTCTTCATTGCACTGGTGGGAGGCTCCATCCTCTCCCACGGTAATGCCCGCATGGGTAGCCCCGATCTTCACGTTCAGATGAGGATAGCCGATAGAATTGCGCACCTGTTCAAAAGCCCGTCCCGCCGCAAACATGGCAAAGGAGCTTACAAAAGGAATCTTTCCCACCAAAGACAGCCCCGCGGCGATCCCCATCATATTGCATTCGGCGATCCCGCAGTCAATGTGACGGTCAGGATAAGCCTTTCTGAAAACGGAGGTCTTGGTCGCAGCAGCCAGATCGGCATCCAGCACTACAAGATCAGGAAACTCCTCCGCCAGTTCTTTCAGTGCATTTCCATATCCCTCACGGGTCGCCATTTTCTTGACTTCTGACATTACGCCTCACCTTCTTTCTCTAATTCTGCATCGATCCTGGCCAGATCAGCCATAGCCACCGCATACTCTCCATCGTTCGGCGCCTTGCCATGCCAGTCCACACTGTTCTCCATAAAGGAAACTCCCTTCCCTTTCAGGCTGTGCATCACAATGCAGGCAGGCATTCCCTTCGTTTCCCGGGCTTCACGGAAAGCCGCCCGGATAGAGTCAAAGTCGTGGGCATCCGCATTGATCACATGAAAATTGAAAGCCTCGAATTTTTTATCGATGGGATAGGGAGAGCAGACCTGATCGATAGGACCATCGATCTGCAGATTATTGTTATCTACAATGACACAGAGATTATCCAGTCTGCGGTGTCCGGCAAACATAGACGCCTCCCATACCTGCCCCTCTTCCAGTTCGCCATCCCCGAGCAGCGTATACACCCGGAATGTTTTTCCCTGCAGCTTCGCTCCCAGCGCCATGCCTACTGCGGCTGAGATTCCCTGCCCCAAAGAGCCGGAAGACATATCCACGCCGGGAATGTGCATACAGGGATGTCCCTGAAGATAGGAGCCAAGCTTGCGCAGCGTTGTAAGGTCTTCCACAGGGAAATATCCCCGGTTAGCCAGCGCAGAATACAGTCCCGGCGCTGTGTGCCCCTTGGACAGCACAAAGCGGTCCCTGTCTTCCTTTTGAGGATTCTGAGGGTCGATGTTCATCTCTTCAAAATATAAGAACGTAAACACATCCGCCGCCGAAAGAGAACCGCCGGGATGCCCGGCTTTTGCACTGTGAACCGCAGTGACAATGCCTTTGCGCACATCGTTGGCGTGTTTGCGCAGTTCCAAATTATTCATGGTGTCCTCCGTTTCCTCCCAGCTGGGAGCAGATTTTCAATTTATGGTAACATAATCCTCCCGCCATGTCCAGAGCCGTCCTACATCCCGGCGGCCGCTCCGGGGCCAGCCCGCTCACTGCTCTCTCTGGCCATAGTAGGCGTTGGCGCCGTGCTTTCTATAGTAATGTTTATCCTGAAGTTCCTGCGGCGCGGGAGCGATCTGAGGATTGATCGCCTCCGCACGATAAGCCATCTTGGCAACCTCCTCCAGCACTACCGCATTGTGCACGGCCTCTTTCGCGTCCTTTCCCCAGGCAAAGGGGCCGTGATTTTTACAGAGGACCGCCGGAACCGCCACAGGATCTTTCTTCATCCTCTGAAATTCACTGACGATCAGATGCCCTGTATTTTCTTCGTAAGCGTCGGCGATCTCTTCCTCCGTCAGGCACCTGACACAGGGCACTTCCCCGTAGATGTAATCGGCATGAGTCGTCCCATAGCAGGGAATACTGCGTCCGGCCTGAGCCCAGCTTGTGGCGTAAGAAGAATGGGTATGGACAATGCCGCCGATTTCGGAGAATGCCTTGTACAGTTCGGCGTGCGTAGCTGTATCCGAAGAGGGATTATAACGTCCCTCTATCTTTTTGCAGTTCAGATCCACCACTACCATATCTTCCGGTTTCAGTTTGTCATATTCCACACCGCTGGGTTTGATCACAAAAAGTCCGCTCTCACGATCTATTGCGCTGACATTGCCCCAGGTAAAGGTGACAAGTCCATACCTTGGGAGATCCATATTTGCTTCGTAGACCAGCTGCTTTAATTGTTCCAGCATATCCATGATTCCTTTCTGTCCCGATTTTTACAACTCACTTCCCGCGCTTTCCTTACCTGAGACCGGCCACAGCCGCTTTCTCCGCCGGCAGCGCCGCTTTGTACTTCTCAATGAACGCGTCAAATCCGGCCACATCTTCAGCGCTGGGAGTTACAGTCGTCCCCGTCCATCCGGCAAAAATTTTGTCCTTCAGATAATCCGCAAGCGTCTCCTCAGGGCCTCTCTCCAGCATATAGCATGCAAGGACCGCCATACCCCAGGGCCCGCCCTCGCTCGCCGTATCCATGACAGTGACAGGCGCGTTCATAGCCGCCGCCATCAGCCGTTGTCCCACCTCAGGCGTTTTGAACAGGCCGCCATGCCCCATCAGGGAATCCACCTTTACATGTTCTTCCCGGAGCAGGATATCGTTTCCGATCTTCAGCGCTGCCATAGCACTGTACAGGTGGGTACGCATAAAGTTTGCAAGCGTAAAGGACGCATCCGGAGTACGCAGGAACATAGGACGCCCCTCGTCCAGTCCCATTACCGGCTCTCCCGAAAAGTAGTTATAGGCCATAAGGCCTCCGCAGTCTGCATCCGCCTTAAGAGCCTCCCGATACAGTTTCCCGAACAGGTCGTTCTTATCCGCTTTTACGCCAAGCAGCTCGGCGAATTGTTCAAACAGCCCTACCCAGGCGTTCAGGTCAGAGGTGCAGTTGTTACAATGGACCATGGCAACGGGAGATCCGTCCGGCGTGGTCACCATATCAATCTCCTCATGCACCCCGGAAAGCGGCTCTTCCGTCACCACCATGGAGAAAACGGAAGTCCCTGCAGAGATATTCCCAGTGCGGACAGCCACACTGTTCGTAGCTGTCATCCCGGTCCCTGCATCCCCCTCCGGAGGGCACATGGCAGCCCCGGCCTGCAGAGTTCCCGTCGGATCCAGCAGCTTCGCTCCCTGATCCGTAAGTTTTCCTGCCTGTACCCCCGCGCAGAGCACAGCCGGCAGAATATCACGGATCTTCCAGGGGTATCCTTTGTCCGCAGTGAGCTCATCGAACCGGTCCAGCATTTCCCTGTCAAAATCTTTTGCACAGGAGTCTATGGGGAACATACCGGAAGCCTCACCGATTCCCAGCGCCTTTTCTCCGGAAAGCTTCCAGTGTATGTATCCGGCCAGAGTCGTCAGAAAAGATATATTCTTAACATGCTCCTCACCGTTCAGAATGGCCTGATACAGATGCGCGATGCTCCAGCGCTGAGGAATGTTGAACCGGAAAACAGAAGTCAGCTTTCTGCAGGCTTCCTCCGTCATGGTGTTACGCCAGGTGCGGAAAGGCACCAGCAGTTCTCCGTTTTGGTCAAAGGCCATATAGCCGTGCATCATGCCGGAAAAGCCCAAAGCCCCCAGTTTTGTCAGCGGGACGCCGTACCGCTCCCGCACATCTTCCGCCAGGTCTTTATAGCAGCTCTGCAGTCCTCCCCAGATATCATCCAGACTGTAGGTCCAGATATTATCCTCCAGCCGGTTCTCCCAATCGCAGGTTCCCATTGCAATGGGCCGATGGCTATGGTCTACCAGGACTGCCTTGATCCGCGTGGATCCGAACTCAATACCGAGAACAGTGTCTCCATTTTTTACTGCCTTTACGATTTCTTCCATTTTCCCTCTTTTCTGCTGCCGCAGCAGCCATCTGCATATAGATCCGGCCTTGCCTCTGGAGATATTATAACAGATACGCGGATATAGTTCACGAATTTTTGCAAAAAACTCTCCGCAAAAACTTTTCAAGCCCAAATTTTCCCACAGCGGCCCTTGCTACAGCGCAGGCGCCGCCCGCATCGCCAAAGGGACCCGGTATTTTTTCTTCCATTTGTCATATATTATAGCAACGCCAAATGTCATCAGGTGAATTCCCCTTGAAAAAACATACTTCCCTTTCCGCGAAACAGCTGCTGCTCATGGCTGCGCTTCTATTGGTCTTCAGTTCCACCGTCATTTTCCTCTTCACATTCCGCCAGGATGAAAAGCGCTTTGTCAATATTACCTCTCGGCTCTTTACGGAGGAAATGACCGGAAACACGCTGAACATGCACTATTCTCTTGCTTATCCGGAAAATTACGGAATTCATGACTATACCCCTCTGCTGCCGGCTTACAGTGCAGAGGGCGCCCGCCTCGGGCAGATCGCCGCAGAAAACACTCTGGCCGCCCTCCGCGCCATACATACGGAAAGTCTGTCCGATTCCGATGCTTATCTATGCAGGCTTCTGACAAGATCTCTGAAAGCTTCCATCGATCTGAACAGTTTTTCCTACTACCGGGAGCCTCTTTCTCCCGCTTCCGGCATGCAGACTCAGCTTCCTGTCCTCCTGGCAGAGTACGCTTTCCGAAGCAGACAGGATATCGAGGATTATCTGGAGCTTCTGGAACAGACAGACGAATATCTCGCTTCCCTGCTTTCCTATGAACAGGAAAAATATGCCGCAGGCCTTGGGATGCCCGCCCTTTGTCTGAAGCAGGTCAGAGAACAGTGTGATACCATGATCACCGCAGACCAGGTCGAGAGCAATACCCACTTCCTGCAGACCACGTTCCGGGAACGGCTGCAGGAACTGTGCAGCCGGGGTATGCTGTCACTGGCGGACGCACAGAATTACATCATGGAAAATGACCGGCTGTTAAAAACTGTGGTTCTTCCTGCATACAGATCCCTGGGAGACGGCCTCCTGCTGTTGGAAGATGAAAGCATTCCCCTGACAGGACTGGCAGCCCTGCCCCAAGGCCGGGAATATTATCAGGCGCTTCTGGTATCCGAAACAGGTTCCTACCGTTCCGTGGAGGAAATCCAGAATATGCTGTCCCGGCAGTTTTCCCTTGTGTACCGGGATCTGCAGCAGTTAGTAAAGGAACACCCCGACCTGGCGGGCAGCTACACCGCAGACACAGCCGTAGAATTTCCCTACCAGGAAGCCTCACAGATGCTGCAGGATCTAAAGCAGCGCATGGCGGAAGATTTTCCCGCCCTTTTAGAGGATACTGCAACAGTAGATCTCAAAAGCGTGTCGGAAAGCCTGGAGCCTTTTTGCGCCCCTGCCTTTTATCTCACTGCCCCTCTGGACGATACCGGGCATAATGTGATCTATATCAACAAGCGCAAGACTCTGTCCGGTCTGGATCTGTACACGACACTTGCCCATGAGGGATATCCCGGGCACATGTATCAAAATGCATACAGCAATCAGGTCTCATCCGCCCGCGGGGAGCGGCCCGTGCGGGAGCTGCTCTGGTATGGAGGCTACCTGGAGGGCTGGGCCCTGTACACGGAATTTTTGTCCTTTGACTATGCCTCCCAGCTTCTTAAGGAACAGGGCATGGAGCAGGAAGCTTTGTATGCGCAGATTGAAAAATATAACCGCAGCCTGCAGCTATGCCTTTATTCCATACTAGATATCATGGTTCACTATGAAAACGCTTCCTACAGCCAGGCAGCACAAGTGTTGAACAGCTTCGGCATAGAAAGCGATCCGGCCGTCCGGGCCATCTATACCTATGTGGCACAGGAGCCCTGCAATTATTTAAAATACTATCTGGGATATCTGGAAATCCTGAACCTAAAAGACTCCGCACAAGAACTGTGGGGCGAAGAATATTCTGACTACCAGTTTCACTGCTTTCTTCTGGAAGCCGGGCCTGCCGATTTTGTCTCCCTGGAAGAGCAGCTTTCCAAGTGGTCTCTTATAGAACAGACTCCTCTGCTTTCTACGGAGCCGGAAGCGCTTCCCACGCTTCCGGAAAAATATTACCGGACGCCTCAGCCCACCACCGCAAATGCCGCAGCCTGAAGCCGTTTCGCCTGTCAGAGCCCACTGTGTGCAAATTAAATTCAGGCGCCTTGCACTGCCAGACAGTGTGCGGCGCCTGATCTGAATTTCTATTTTTTCAGCCGGAACTGTGCGATCATATCCATCAATGACCGGGCACATTCTCTAAGATTTGACGAAATCGCGGAATTTTCCTGCGAACTTGCCGCATTGTTTTCCACCATATCGCTGATCTTTCTGATGCTTACGGAAATTTCGTCCGCCGAGCTCTTCTGCGTCTCTACAAATCCAACAATCTCATCCACCATCTTTGTATTGCCTGCAGAATACTCAGCGCTCTCCGAGATCGTCTTATCCGTCCTTGCCACAAGCTCCTTTCCCTTTTCCACAGACTTAAGGGATCGGCTGATCACGCTGCTGATCCTGGCGCTCGACTGTGAGCTTCCTGCTGACAGATTCGATATCTCATCCGCCACCACAGCAAAGCCTTTTCCGGTCTCTCCTGCCCTTGCGGCCTCAATGGCTGCATTGAGGGCAAGCAGGTTCGTCTGGCTTGCTATGGCGTTTATTTCCGTCACAAAACCGGCAATCTCATCATAGCAGGACACGATCTCGTCCATCGCCACCACAAGCTCTTTCATCTCCGTGCTTCCCTCCGCCAGACGGGTGTTGACGCTGTCCGTATTATTCTTGATGGCAGAGGCATATTCCGCGATCTTCTCCATATTGTCCGTGAGGTTTTTCATTTCGGCCGATGCGCTCTGTGCGGATTGGCTCTGCATAGCTGCCGCCTCCGCCACGCTCTCGCTTGTAGCGGACAGGTTATCCGAATACTGAAGCAGAACAGCCGCCTGCTCATTGATCTCTGCAAAGCTGCCGTTGAGAACATTCAGGATATCGGTCAGCGCATCTTTTATCTTCTCATAATCCCCGGCGTACTGCCCGGTCACATCAAAGTCCAGATTCTTTTCCGAAATGGCAGTCACCGTATTGGTGATCTCCGCTATATAATGCTGCAGGCCCTTGATCGTATCATTCAGCGCGATCGACAGCGCGTTGACCTCCTGAGACTGTTTGTCTACCTGAAAGCTGTAATCCAGCCGGCCATCGGAAATTTTTCCTACATTGGCCGTCAGCTCCTCCAGCGGGGCAAACAGGGGATTGATTCCCGCCGTGAGCTGCCGTTTCAGCAGTCCGCCCAGCGCCAGTCCCAATACCGCTGCCAAAAGAATGGTGAGAACGATCACCGTCAGGATACCTGTAGGAGAAATGACGGCCACAACATTCCAGCCCGTGGTCTCAGCCTTGTCGCTGACGGCAAATTTCATCCCGCCCTTGTAATCCCAGATCAGCCTTGTAGTCAGCGGCTTTTCGCAGACACTGCGGTACTTCCCTCCCAGCGCCTCCGAGACAGTCGATGCGCTTTGGGCGCTCAGTGCAAGATCTGTATCGGGATGAGTCAGAATCGTTCCGTCACCTGTGGTCAAGAAAACATAGTTTCCTCCTTTGTAGGAACTCTCCATCATGTCCACCAGGTCGTCCATGTACATGTCCATGCCGGCTACCCCGATAAAAGCGCCGTCACTGTAAAGTGCCTTTGAAAGTGTAATGCACATATTCCCCGTCTGTTCGTCAACATAAGGATCCGATACACAGACATCGTCTGACGCAGCCGCAGCCGCATACCAGCTGCGCTCCGACACAATAAAGTCATCTTTCGGAACCCATCCACCTGACATATATGTCATTATCCCGTCCTGATAGATGACACCCTCCTGTTTTACACACACATACACGGCCGACACATCATCATATAGCTCCGCCATGGCATCCACATAATCCGGATAATCTTCTTTCGCCATGTCCGGGGATACCCCCGCAGCCACCGTATTGATGAACGCTATTTTTTCCGACATTGTATTATCAATTTCTGAGCTGTACAGCCGGACATTCTCTCCATTGTCCCTGATGGTGTAGAAGCATATGATCGCGAGCACCGTCACGCCGGCTAAAATACACAGTCCGGCAATGATCCTCCTCACCAGCAGATTCGCTTTCCTGTTGACGCTTTCACTTAATTTCTTTAGTTCCATGCCTCATTATCCTTTCCTGATCATCAACTTAATCTTACCTACTGAATTATTATTTTACAACTGATTTTTGTGTAAAAAATACCTCATTACGTGCAAAACTGCCCATACTGCGGGCAATGTCACATCTCCTGAGTTTTATCCTGTTTCACCGTGCAAAAAAACGGCGCAGCCCCGATAAATACTGGACTGCGCCGTTGTTGCCTCAAAGCCTCTCGGCTTCGCCTCTCATGAGATCCTCATACAGCTTTTCGTAAAATTTAATAAGCCTCTGATTTGTAGCCTCCCGATGCTTTACTATCCTCGCCAGCGCTTCTGCCTTGGCCTGTCCTGCCACATCACCGGGGCCGCTTGCCGGCAGCATCTGGCCCAGCTTTTCGATGGCCTCCATCAGATACTCCGTCTGCTGGGCGATCTTCTCCATCTGCTCCAGCACATAATTCATGGTAAGCTTGTCTGCATTTGTATTATCAATGTTCTGCATGCTTTTGTCCTCCATTTTATCCGGCGGACACGCAAGGCATATCATATTCTCTGAAATGAAGCGTGCCCTGCCATTTTTGACCAGCCCTCTTGCCCGCCTGGGGTAAGTAGCTTCATATTCATTGCCTTGTTCATCTACGACCAAAATGTTTTTTTCGATGGGTGTCATCCCCTTTGCTTTAAAAATGGTATAAGCCCTCTGTTTTTTGTAATGGGTGCCGTCCCCGTCTGCTTATAGCATTATAATAAACTCATAACAGAAAGAAATCAATTACAAATTTAATGATTCGTTAAAATTCTGCAAAAATATAATTTTACCTGAATGATTCATAGAGCGATAAATCACTCTCCGTACATCATTTTTTGACTTTTCAAAACAAAACGCTTGAACACATATCGGAAATGCCTGTTCCATCCTGCAGCTGCGCTTTTATCAGATCGCCGGTCAGCCCGTCATAAACAAAGAGCGGGTAATAGTTAATTTTAATCGGTCTATTGCTTTCTAAGCTTACGGTGTTTAAAATATCCATAGAGAGAGTTCTTTATAACAAACGGAGGAAGAATAAAATCATGGAAAAGAAATTTGTACATTTTGAATCAATAAATGAAGACAGGATACATGAAACAGAGTCGTTTCCTTATATGGAGACCGGATGTGTAAATGTAACACGTGAACACTTTGGAAATAAGGCGTATTCTTTGGAGAGAATGTATGAAGAAGGAATGAATGTTCCCAAGGCAGTTTATTTAAACAGTGAGTTTTTGGACAGGATCTTTATAAAAGAGCATCAGGAGGAATATGAGAAATTAGCAGGAAATCTAAATATTTACAATAAAAATACCGGAATACGGCAATGGATCGCTGGACAGAAAAAGAATACTGAATTAACGGAATTATGCGATGAAATATGCCGGAAGTTCAAAGGGAAAGTAATTGCTGTCCGCAGTTCCACTAATGTAGAAGACGGAACAGATAAGAGTTATGCAGGCGCTTTTGAAACAATATTGGATGTTACGGATGCAAAAGGACTATATCTTGCCATTAGTCAGGTATACGCCTCAAAATACAACTATTTGGTAGATCCTTCTGAAGACGTTACAATGGGTGTGATCGTCCAGGAACAAATTCAGGCGGATTATGCAGGGGTAGTGTTCACCGCTAATCCCCTGACAGGAGAGGAAGAGTACATATTTAATTATACAAGAGGCGCTTGTGAAAATGTTGTCAGCGGAAAGGAGGTAAAGGAAATCATTTTTGATAAAACAGAAGCCGAACAAATAGGTGAACTTACTGAAGATCTGTCCGCACAGTTATTGCGTTCCGTAAGAAAAATTGAAAACATATTTGGAGAAGCGATGGATATTGAATGGGCGACCAGGGACGGCGAGGTATATATATTGCAAGCCAGGCAAATTACGACAATTAAGAAACAGGTGGTCACAGATCAGAATTTTTATGTGGATTCATTGTCTGAAAAGATCATGGAAGAGTATGATATGAGTCCTGTCAGAAGAACTCATAAAAAGTATATGGATAAACATTATCATGTGCGAAAAGCGGCACTGGAAGCAGGCCTTTTATTCCCGGAAGTAGGATATCTGTTCTATAATCAAAGGACCTTATCTCAGGAAGTATTTGATAAAATTGTCTTTGATGCCCGAATATACAAGGTCGTGTCAGATAAGGAAATCCGGACATTGGCAAAAGAAGATGTTGTTGATTATTTAAAAGGATCAGGAGAAAAGGAAGATGGAATTGTCCGCTTACAGCAAATTACATTTACTGACGCATGCGGGAATACAGGTATGACGGAAGATGGCTGCATATACATAGAATTTATTCCAGGAGGATTTGGAGGATTTTTAAGCGGCGAACTGCCGTTTTCGACCTATATAGTAGATCCGGAAGGGAAAATACAGCACAAAGATGAAAAGATTTACTCCGCAAAATGGGAGTTTGATGAGAAACAAAGAAAATTTCTTCGGAAAGACTGTTCGAATTTTTCTTATGCCTTGTCTGAAAAAATGATATTACAGATAGTCAGTATGGCTGAAAAAGTACAGAGCATTATGCCGAATGCAAGAGCGGAATGGGAAATGGAGGGAGAAAAAGTATATTTGAATGATATTTCTTTTGAGGAAAATGGGATCAAGAGAGAAGAACTGCTGCGCAATCAAATTTCTGCTGGAGAGATGAGCGGCGAGATCCGTATCATAAATGATTTGGAAGAATTGAAAAAAATATTGAGAGGGCGCAGTATTGTTCCAGAAAGTGATTTCTATGAGGCAACACGTTCTGATGCGTTAAGGCAGTATTTGGAAAGGCATAATATCAACAGTACAAAGCGGTATATTTTTGTCAGTGAAAGCGCACATCCTACATTATCTCTTTTACTGCCCTATTCTAATGGGTTCATATTTGAAAAAGGAGGAATGCTGTCTCATTTGGCGATTATATTACGCGAAAACCATATTCCTGGAATTGTTGAAGAAAATGCAAGGAACAAATATTGTGAAGGGGAAGAATACAGAGGATAAGAACATGAGCAGATCAAAATGGAAACACAGGATAACTATGAAAGGCGTCAAAATTTAGTTTCTTACTCAAATGGTATCTTATCGGCTTCCTCACGCCATCCTCCCCGCCAGGATCACGCTGGCTGCCGTGCCCGCCAGGGTGGCCAGCAGTGCGCCCGTCAGCGTGT
>CANRMK010000008.1 GCA_947631715.1 uncultured Acetatifactor sp. | reverse complement strand
GAAGCCCGCAGAAGAGCGCTGGACAATGAAAATCAGATCGTTGCCCAGGCCAGGGAGGAAGCTGCCCGCATTCTGGAGCGGGCCCGCGTGGAAGCAGGGCTTGAAAAACAGAAGGTGTCCGATGAGGTGAAGCGGGAGATCGTTACTGTCGCATCGCTCATGGCAGGCAAGATGGTGGCAGTGTCCATGGATACCGCCAGGCAGAATCAGCTGATCGATGAGACCTTGAGGGAAATGGGTGATAAAACATGGCTAAATTAGTATCCAAGACATACGGTGAAGCCTTGTTTGAGGCGGCTTTGGAGGCAGGCGGAGATAAGCCGGCGGAGCTGATGGATGAGATCTGCTGCCTGAAAGATATCCTGGCGGACAATCCGGAATTTGACAGGCTGATGAAGCACCCGGGAATTCCAAAACAGGAAAAGATCCAGGTGCTGGACAATGTGTTCGGCGGACGCATCAGCGAGGAGCTGAAGAATTTTCTGGAGATCATTGCTGCCAAGGAGCGCTACGGCGATCTGGACGATATCTTTGCCTATTACATAGATCGGGTCAAGGAGCAGCAGAGGATAGGCAGGGCTTATGTGACTACTGCGGTGGAGCTTACCGATGCGCAGAAGAGCGCGGTGGAGAACAGGCTGCTTGAGACAAGCGGCTTCCTCAAAATGGAAATGTACTACAGCGTCGATCCGGCCGTTATCGGCGGAATGATCGTCCGCATAGGCGACAGAGTCGTGGACAGCAGTATCCGCACAAAGCTGGACGGGCTGACGAAACAATTATTACAGATCCAGCTGGGATGACCGGCTGGAAGAAAGGTGCGACAGATCCATGAATTTAAGACCGGAAGAAATAAGTTCAGTGATCAAGGATCAGATCAAGAGGTATGCCTCAACTCTGGATGTGTCAGACGTGGGAACGGTCATTCAGGTGGCCGACGGCATTGCCCGCGTACATGGACTGGAAAAGGCCATGCAGGGCGAGCTTCTGGAATTCCCCGGCGAGGTGTACGGCATGGTGCTGAACCTGGAGGAAGACAACGTGGGCGTGGTGCTTCTCGGAAACTCCAGGAATATCAATGAGGGCGATACGGTCAAGACCACAGGGCGCGTGGTGGAGGTGCCTGTGGGAGACGCAATGCTTGGCCGGGTAGTCAATGCGCTGGGCCAGCCCATTGACGGGAAAGGCCCCATACAGACTGCCAGCTACCGCAGGATCGAGCGCGTGGCAAGCGGCGTTATCACAAGAAAGAGCGTGGATACTCCTCTTCAGACAGGAATCAAGGCTATTGACGCCATGGTGCCAATCGGCAGAGGACAGCGCGAACTGATCATCGGCGACCGCCAGACCGGAAAGACGGCCATCGCCATTGATACGATCATTAACCAGAAAGGGCAGGGCGTAAAGTGCATCTATGTGGCGATCGGGCAGAAAGCGTCCACCATTGCTGGCATTGTAAAGACATTGGAGGAGCATGGCGCAATGGCGTATACTACTATTGTGGTCTCTACTGCCAGCGACCTTGCGCCCCTGCAGTATATCGCTCCCTACTCCGGGTGCGCCATCGGAGAGGAATGGATGGAGGCCGGACAGGATGTGCTGGTGGTATATGACGACTTGAGCAAACATGCTGCCGCATACCGCACACTCTCCCTGCTGCTTCGCCGTCCGCCTGGGCGTGAGGCGTACCCCGGCGATGTGTTCTATCTGCACTCCAGGCTGCTGGAGCGCGCAGCCAGAATGAGCGAGGAGTACGGAGGAGGTTCCCTGACGGCTCTTCCCATCATTGAGACCCAGGCCGGCGATGTGTCTGCCTATATCCCTACCAATGTGATCTCCATCACAGACGGGCAGATCTATCTGGAGACGGAAATGTTCAATTCGGGCTTCCGCCCTGCGGTAAATGCAGGCTTGTCCGTGTCCCGTGTGGGAGGCGCCGCTCAGATCAAGGCCATGAAGAAGATCGCAGCCCCCATCCGTACGGAACTTGCGCAGTACAGAGAGCTTGCCTCCTTTGCACAGTTCGGTTCCGAGCTGGACGCAGACACCAAGGAAAAGCTGGCTCAGGGAGAGCGCATCAAGGAAGTTCTGAAACAGCCTCAGTACAGGCCCATGCCGGTACAGTATCAGGTCATTATCATTTATGCAGTCACAAATAAATATCTGCTGTCCATACCCGTGGAGGATATCACCCGGTTCGAGACACAGCTCTTTGAATTCCTGGATACCAAATATCCGGAGGTGCCAAGGAGCATTGCAGAGGAGAAAGTGATTTCTGAGACTGTGGAAAGCACTCTGAAGAAAGCGCTGGAAGAGTTCGTTCAGCAGTTCTTGAGCTGAGACCGGAAAGCAATTAGAGAAATGAGGACATAGATATGGCATCAATGCGTGATATAAAGCGCCGCAGGACCAGTATCCAGGGGACCCAGCAGATCACAAAGGCCATGAAACTGGTGTCTACCGTAAAGCTGCAGCGCGCCCGTGCGAATGCCGAGCGCTCCAAGAGCTACTTTACCTGTATGTATGATACGGTGTCCAGCATTCTCGGGCGCGTGGGACATATTGAGCACAGATATCTGACAGCGGGGACTTCCGCGAAGAAAGCTGTGATCGTCATTACTTCCAACCGCGGCCTGGCGGGTGGATATAATTCTAATGTGATCAAGCTGGTCACCAGAAAGCCTGAGTGGAACAAGGAGGACGTGGTGGTCTACGCCCTTGGGAACAAGGGGCGGGAGGCATTCACAAGATATGGATATCAGGTAAGGGAATGCAACAGCGACATTGTGGAGAGCCCGGTCTATGCGGACGCCATGGCACTGTCCGGAGAACTGCTGAAAGCGTTTGCGGACGGGGAAGTCGGCGAGATCTACCTGGCTTATACCGCATTTAAAAATACGGTAAGCCATGTGCCGACCCTGTTAAAGCTTCTGCCGGTGGAATATGCCGCCGAGGAGGAAAAGAATCCGGGGAAAGCGGAAGCAGTCATGAATTTTGAGCCGGAAGACGTGGAGGCGCTGGATCTGATCATACCTAAATATATGACCAGCCTGATCTACGGAGCGCTGATGGAATCCGCGGCCAGCGAGAACGGGGCCCGGATGCAGGCCATGGACAACGCGACCAGCAATGCGGAGGAAATGATAAACGACCTGGCCCTGAAGTACAACAGGGCGCGTCAGGGATCCATCACTCAGGAACTGACGGAGATCATTGCCGGAGCAGAGGCTTTGGGTTAGCGTGGAAAGCACTTCCAGTGTCTCATATATGAAAAAATTGCCTGCGGAAGCGGGCAGGAAAGAGGTTGAAATGGCAGGAGAAAACAAAGGCAGAGTGACTCAGGTCGTGGGTGCAGTGCTGGATATCCGCTTCGACGGGGGAAAGCTGCCTGAGATCAACGAGGCGATCCGTATTCCTACCAGAGACGGCGGCGAACTGACGGTGGAGGTCTCCCAGCACCTGGGCGACGACACTGTAAGGTGTATCGCCATGGGAAGCACCGACGGACTGGTAAGGGGAATGGAGGCGATTGCTGCCGGCGCGCCGATTTCCGTTCCTGTAGGGGAAAAAACGCTGGGACGGATCTTTAACGTGCTGGGGCAGCCTATAGACAATAAGCCGGCCCCCGAGGGGGTTTCCTATGAGCCGATCCACAGGCCGGCGCCGAAATTTGAAGAGCAGTCCACGGAAACGGAACTGCTGGAGACCGGGATCAAGGTGGTGGATCTGCTCTGTCCCTACCAGAAAGGCGGAAAGATCGGCCTGTTCGGCGGTGCAGGCGTGGGCAAGACTGTGCTGATCCAGGAGCTGATCCGGAATATCGCTACCGAGCACGGCGGCTATTCCGTGTTTACCGGTGTGGGAGAGCGCACACGTGAGGGAAACGATCTGTACCATGAGATGACGGAATCAGGCGTTATCGACAAGACGACCATGGTGTTCGGCCAGATGAACGAGCCGCCCGGAGCGAGAATGAGGGTAGGGCTTACCGGCCTGACTATGGCGGAGTACTTCAGAGACAAGGGCGGCAAGGACGTGCTGCTGTTCATCGACAATATTTTCCGATTCACACAGGCGGGTTCCGAGGTGTCCGCGCTGCTGGGACGTATGCCCTCCGCAGTGGGTTACCAGCCTACTCTTCAGACAGAGATGGGAGCCCTGCAGGAGCGGATCACGTCTACCAGGAACGGGTCCATCACTTCCGTACAGGCGGTTTACGTGCCTGCGGACGACCTGACCGACCCTGCGCCTGCCACTACCTTTGCACACTTGGATGCCACTACCGTGCTGTCCCGCTCCATTGTGGAGCTGGGTATCTATCCGGCAGTGGATCCCCTGGAATCCACTTCACGCATTCTGGATCCCAGAATCGTGGGTGAGGAGCATTACAGAACGGCCAGAGGAGTGCAGGAGATTCTGCAGCGCTATAAGGAGCTTCAGGATATCATCGCCATACTCGGTATGGATGAGCTGTCGGAGGAGGATAAGCTTGTGGTGTCCAGAGCCCGCAAGGTGCAGAGATTCCTTTCCCAGCCTTTCTTTGTGGCAGGGCAGTTCACAGGCCTGGAAGGCAAGTATGTGTCTATTAACGAGACCATTCGGGGCTTTAAGGAAATTCTGGAAGGAAAGCATGACGATATCCCGGAGAGCTACTTCCTCAATGCCGGCGGTATCGATGACGTTCTGGCAAAGGTAAAGTAGGGAGGTTTGGCGCATGGCAGATAAGAATACCTTTCTTCTGCGCATTATCACGCCGGACAGAATGTTCTACGAGGGCCAGGTAGAAATGGTGGAGTTCAACACCACAGAGGGAGAGATTGGCGTGCTGCCGGGACATGTTCCTCTGACCGTCATTTTGAAGCCGGGCATTCTGAACATTTATGAGCCTGAAAGCGAGAAAAATGCGGCGCTTCATGCGGGATTTGCAGAGATCCTGCAGGATCAGGTGACGATCCTTGCAGAGATCATAGAGTGGCCTGATGAGATCGATCAGGACCGTGCGGAGGCGGCCAGGGCCCGGGCCGAGGAGCGCCTGCGCAGCAGGACTCCCGAGACGGATATCGCGAGGGCGGAAACGGCGCTGCAGAGAGCGGTTGCGCGCATAGAAGTGATCAAATGATAATGCAGTCCGGACAGACAGCGGTGTAACAGTTAGAGAAAAGGCGCATATACTGTATAAAAAACTGTAGGGTGCGCATATGGATTATTACTCTAAACTGGCACAGCCGCTGCCGGACGATAAGGCAAGGGGCTGGAATGGGCCCCTTCCTTTTTATATGTCCTATCCGGGGATCATGAGCCCCAGGCAGGAGGCGGAAGCTCTGCGGGATCTGGAATACCTGCAGCAGCTGTACCCTGATGATGTAAAGCGCTGCCGGCGCAGGGTGGCGGAAATCCTGGACAGATCGGATTACGAGGGCAGCATGATCTATGATGAATACCCGGATAAGTACAGTCTGCAGCGTCTTGCTGCGGCGATCTGCAGAATATTGGAAAAGGAAGAGGGAAATTCACCGGGAGAGAACCTGATACAGGTACTCCTGTTTGACGAGGTATATAAGCGCAGGCACGGCGGACATAGAGGAAATTTCCTGCGGCTGCGCTGAAAGAGCTGCTGTAAAGCGGTATGCGGCTGAAGCACGCAAGGGGTATAGATATGAAAAGAAGCATAATCAAATCTTTGGTCTTTGCAGCCACTTTTCTGCTGGCGCTTGTGATTATCAGCAGGATCATGAACCAGGGTCATGACAATCTGACAATGGAAATGGGGCCTGCCAGTCTTCCCCTTGTGACGATGGAATTGAACGGAGTGGAGTACAATCAGCTCCATGGCTACAGCAGCCCTATGGACGCAGCGTTCCAGCGGGACACTGTGACTGTCCTGGGACAGAACAGGGACACGGAATTTGTGATAGAGACCTTTGACCGGAATATCACCGGGATCTCCATAGAGGTCAGGAGCGCGGACGGAAGCAGGCTGATCGAGAATACGGAACTTACGGAATACGCGGAGAGCGGCAGTGTGATCCGCGGCAGGATCACGCTGAAGGATCTGATAGAGAAAGATACGGATTACTCTCTGGCGCTTATACTGGAACTGAACGGAAGCGGCCAGGTATATTATTATACAAGGGCCGTGTGGAGCGACAGCCTGAATGCGGCGGAAAAGCTGGATTATGTCCTGGATTTCCACCAAAAGCTCTATGACAGGGAGGCGGCCAGAGAACTGACCAAATATCTGGAGACGAACGGCCAGCTTGAGGACAACAGCTCCTTTCATAAGGTCAATATACACAGCAGCTTTCGGCAGATCACATGGGGGGATTTAAATGTCCGTGAGGAGCTGGAACCGGTGGTAAGCCTTACAGAGGTGGCAGACCAGACGGCTTCCCTGCTCTTGGACTTCATGGTATCCACTTCAAGCGGCGGCAGCCGGGCGTACTATATGGTCCGGGAACATTTCCGCGTCAGGTATACGCCGGACCGCATGTATCTGCTGGACTATGAAAGGACTATGACCCAGATCCCGGATCCGGAAAAAATGTATGCAAACGATAAGATCCTGCTGGGCATAACGGGGGAAGACGTTCCCATGATGGAAAGCGAGGACGGCAATACGGTAGTGTTCGAGGCGGCGGGCCAGCTGTTTGGCTATAACGCCACCACGAACCGGCTGGCCGTAATCTTCAGCTTTTATGATGAGGACAATGCGGACTGGCGTACGCTGTATGACCGGCATGCGGTAAAGATCCTTGATGTGGATGAGGGCGGAAATGTAAGATTCGCACTGTACGGATATATGAACCGGGGACGTCATGAGGGGGAGGTAGGTATCCAGCTGTATTCCTATGACAGCTCTCTCAATGCGGTGGAGGAACTGATCTATATCCCCAGCGATAAGACATATGCCGTGCTGGCAGCGGAGATGGACGATCTGCTCTATATGAACAGAGACGGAATGCTGTACCTGGAGACGGACGGTGTGGTCTATGAGATCGATATTCCGAACAAGATCTGCAGACCGCTGATTCAAATTGCTCAGGACAAGAGTATCCATGTTTCCGAGAACAATAAGATTTTAGTATGGTCTCAGGACGCGCTGGATCGGAACAGAAAACTGAATATCCGCAACCTGAGCACCGGAAGCGATAAGGAAGTGGAGGTCTCCGAGGATGAAGTGATACGGCCTCTGGGATTTATGGAAGAAGATCTGATCTATGGGGTGGCAAGAAGGGAAGACATACGTCAGGAAAATTCAGGAAGGATGTTCTTCCCCATGTATAAGATCTGTATCTGCGATTCTGCGGGCAAACTGCTGAAAGAATATGGCCAGTCTGGAATCTATGTCACGGACTGCCGGATAGACGGGAACCAGATCACACTGCAGCGGCTGGAGCGCACGGAAGCCGGGGGATACCGGGAGGTGAGCGAGGATCAGATCGTAAACAACCAGGAGACGGTTTCCGGGAGAAATACGGTCGTTACGGCGGCCATAGACATTTACGAAAAATATGTACAGATACAGACAAAGAGCGTCATCGATACCAAGAGTATCATGAAGCTCAATCCCAAAGAAATCGTGTATGAGGGAGGCCGTGAACTCAGTCTGCCGGAGACAGCGGAGCAGAACCGCTACTACGTCTATGGCCCTTACGGTGTGAACGGTATTTTTCTCTCCCCTGCGGAGGCGGTAAATACGGCTTATGATATCTTTGGCGTGGTAGTGGACGGAAGTGGGAACACTGTCTGGATGAGGGGGAACCGCGCCGCCAGGAATCAGATTTCCGCTATCCGCATTGGGAATCAGGAGAGTCAGGAGAGCAGCCTTGCGGTATGCCTGGACACTGTCCTCAGCTATGAGGGCCTGGTTCGCAATTCCTCATATCTGCTGGGCCGGGGGCAATCCGCTCTGGAAATCTTGAACGATAATCTGGAAGACGCACAGATACTGGACCTGACCGGATGCAGCACGGATGCGGTACTGTATTATGTGAACCGCGATATCCCCGTACTGGCCGTTCTGCAGGACGGGAATGCGGTCCTGATCACAGGGTTCGATGAATTTAACACAATTATTTTCGATCCTGCGGACGGCAGGATTTACCGCAAGGGAATGAACGATTCCAGGGAGTGGTTCGCAGAGAACGGGAACTGCTTTATCACCTATGTACGTCCCTGACCTGTCCGCAGAATCCGCACGGTCACTCTTTCGGGAAAAGCTGATGCCGGTAACGCTCTAACAGCTTCATGAGCATCAAGCCCAGGATACCGCAGGAAATGATCTCTCCGGCCCCTACCGTCAGCATGAAATAGGGAATGGTGCCCTCGAGCCGATACACATAGGCGAGCACAAAGGGAACGATCAGGGTGTTGGCCAGAATAGGCGGAAGCGGCACCAGCCATTTCTGCCAGGGCCTTATGCTGCCCCCTATGGGACGGCTCAGCAGCCGGCTTCCCAAAGCGCCGATCAGTGTGGCAATGCTGCCGAACAGAACGTCGAGAGGGGCGCATCCCGTCAGCAGATTTGACAGCAGGCAGCCCACAAAAAGCCCGGGAACCACCGCCGGTGTGAAAAAGGGTAAAACAGTGAGGGCTTCCGAAAAGCGGATTTGAATGGCGGAACTTGCAAGGCCCAGCCAGGCTGCAATTTCCGTCAGCACTACATAGAGGGCGGCAATGATGGCCGCGTGAGTGAGATAGCGTACTTTCTGATTCATATTCTATTCTCCTTTAGTTTTGTTTTAGGTGAGGAAGGTCTCGAACTCACCGCGTGACGCGCCTGAAATGGGACTGGGGCATCAGCAAATAAAAATATAACACGGACGGAAGAGAATTGCAAGAGCCGGGCAACAGTTCAGCCATTCCCCTGCAAGTCACGCCCGGTACTGCCGATGTTCTCCCGGCAGACGCGCTTCCGCTCGGCTCCGCACGTAACGGCTCTAGGCTCGAGAGTACCTCGCCAAGTGCCGACGTGCTCCAACGGTCTGCCGGGAGAACATCGACATTACCGGGCTGAACTGTTACCAGCCGCCTGTATAAGGCCGGCCTTCTGCAGGCGTTTTCTAAGCTGTGTTCCCAGGGAGGCTGCCAGGATCAGCTTTACCATATCTCCGGGCAGAAATGGGATAACGGCCTGCAGGAATGCCTGTGCCAGAGTGCAGGATGTCTGGTATGCAAGCCAGAAAGTGCCCAGGAGGTACATGACGGCTGTCCCCAGAATGATTCCCAGTATGCGGGAGAATAGTCCGGACTGCCGGCGTTCTGCAAACAGGCCGCTGATCAGGGCCAGAAAAATATACCCGATGATATAGCCGCCCGTAGGGCCGAACAGCTTGCCGGGACCGCTGGTGAAGCCGGTAAATACGGGAAGTCCTGCGAGGCCCAGCAGGATGTAGAGGATTACGCTGAGAACGCCCAGCTTAAGCCCAAGCACCATCAGCACAAAGTAAATGGCAAGCGTGCCCAGCGAGATGGGCACGGGACTTATGGGTATGTTCAAGGAAACAGGCGCCAGGACGCATATGATCGCGGTCATGAGGCCTGTCAGGCACATCTGTCTTATGGTCAGAAATTTTTTTGAATCAGTCTTGTTTTCCATGCTGTCTCCTTTGGTCTGGGTGCTGTATTTTTGAATCCCAATGTCAATCATATCTCTAATGTAAACCATGTATTATGAATGGTTGACTAATAGAACATATCACAAACCGGACAAAATGTCAACCATAAAAAACGCAGGGTTACAATCGAGACAACAGTTCACCCTTTCCTCTCCCGGTACTGTCGGGAGAACATCGACATTACCGGGCTGAATACGACGGAGGGGCTGAACTAAAATCAAGATTCAGCGATTCCATATAAAAAAGAACACAAAAAAGGGCGGCAGATCATCTGCCGCCCGGGCCGGACATGTCACAGCTCGCCGTTTTTGTATTTCGCTACGATCTGTTGAATCCTTTCGTTGGGATTGAGCAGATCGCTGATGGAGGAGTCATGGTTGAGAGTGTCTATGATATATGCAATGTATTTGCTCAGGTCGCAGTTGATGTACCACTCCCTCTCCAGCAGTTCCGGAGTCTGATAGATCAGATTCGTGGTCAGCACCCTGTCCAGCATTCCGTTCTCATATGCGCTGTCAAATTTGTCGAGGCCGTTGGTGAACAGCCCGAAAGTAGCGAACACGAATACACGCTTTGCCTTGCGCTGCTTCAGCAGAGCGGCTACCTCCAGCACGCTCTCGCCGGAGGAGATCATGTCATCGATGATGATCATATCCTTGCCCTCCACACTGGTCCCAAGGAATTCGTGGGCTACAATGGGATTGCGGCCATTGACGATCCGGGTGTAATCACGCCGCTTGTAGAACATACCCATATCCAGGCCCAGCACATTGGCAATATAGATGGCCCTGCTCATACCGCCCTCGTCCGGGCTGATGATCATCATGTGGCCGGAATCCAGCTGCAGATCCTTTACATTGCGAAGCAGCCCCTTAATGAACTGATACGCGGGCTGTACCGTCTCAAAGCCGTGCAGCGGGATCGCATTCTGCACTCTGGGGTCATGGGCGTCAAATGTGATAATATTGTCTACTCCCATCTGAACCAGCTCCTGCAGGGCCAGGGCGCAGTCCAGAGACTCACGGGCACTGCGCTTGTGCTGGCGGCTTTCGTAGAGGAAAGGCATGATCACCGTAATGCGCCGGGCTTTTCCGCCCACTGCCGCGATGATCCTCTTGAGATCCTGATAGTGGTCATCGGGAGACATATGGTTTTCATGGCCGCAGAGGGAATAGGTCAGGGAATAATTGCATACGTCCACTAACAGGTAGAGATCGTCTCCCCGGACCGATTCCAGGACCATACCCTTGGCCTCGCCGGAGCCGAAGCGGGGCACTTTTGTGTTCAGCAGGTACGAATCTCTCTGGTACCCGGCAAAAGCAAGGGAGTCCTTATGCTCGCTTTCCCGCTCCGCTCTCCATTTTACGAGGTACCGGTCTACCTGTTCCCCCAGGGACTTGCAGCTTTCCAGGGCAATAATGCCCAGGGAGCCCACAGGTATCGTTTCAAGATTTCTTTTTTCTTCACGGTTGGCCATATAGTATAACCTTTCCCTTTCTGTATACGGAATCGTTTCCGCTATTCACCGGAAGCGGAAGAACTGGCCCGGCGCTTTCTGTAGATCCGGATATCAGGGCCGGTGAGCTTGCACAGGGAGAACCCGCTGGTGATCCGGGAGAAGATCCTGTCCGAATAGCGGTCCCTGAGTTCTTCCAGGCTTAAATTTGTGGAGATAATGGTGGATCTTTGCCGCAGACTGCGCTCATTCAGGCAGGAGAAAAGCTGTGAATTTACAAAACTGTTAGTGACCTCCGTGCCCAGATCGTCTATGATCAGCAGATCGCAGCCGTAAATATCCCCATAAAACGCATGGAGCATGTCCTTTCCCTTTGCGTCAAAGGAAAAGTAGGCAAGTCTGTCGAACAGGCCGGCGGCACTGAAGTAAATGACAGAGTACCCGGCCTGAAGCAGCTCATTTGCAATGCAGCCTGACAGAAAACTTTTACCAGTACCTACTGTACCATAAAAAAACAGATTATGACAGCCCTCCCGGAAATTTTCTGCAAATTTTCTGCTCAGCTCCACAGCGGCTTTAAAATGCTGCAGATCTTCTCCCTGATAATATTCATAGGAGAGAGTGGAAAAGTTTTCCCGGCTGATCATATCCTGTATATTTGACTGGGCATAGCGGATAGAAATCTCCTGATTGCGGAAACAGCGGCATTTTTCGCGCAGCCCGTCCGGCGTGGCCGTGTATCCGGTATCCTGACAGAGGGGACACGTGTATATGGGCTCCAGATAATCCGCAGGGTAACCGGCCTTTGAGAGAAGAGCGGCGCGCTCCTCTGCCAGACGGGACAGCTGTTCCCGCAGCCTGAGCACCGCCTCCTCGTCTCCGTCCAGCATTTGCCTGACGGCTTCGGCAGACAGAGCGCCTGCAGAGACTTCCGCCTCCCGGTACGCGGGGAGTTCTCTGTAGATCCGCTCCCTGCGCTCCTCCAGGATATGCCGGTTCGTGTCCCTGGTGCGCTCGTATTTTTTGAGAATGCTTTCATATTGTGCATTGCTGAGTGCCACGAATGTCTCCTCCGTTGAATCGCCCCTATGGCGCGGCGTCCTGTCAGTTGCTCCGCAGCTCCTGCTCCAGGGCGTCAAAGTCATAGCTGTTCTGGGCGAACTGGTTGAAACGGCTGCCGGGCTGCCTGTTCTTTTCTGAGGCGGCAGCAGTCTTCCGGCGCTGCTGGTACAGATCGTCGATCTTGCGGATATCTGATTTCATATGTACATTCTGGTCTTTCCAGCTGCTTAAAATCCCCTCGGCATATTCAAAGCGGTGCCTGTCGGTAGCCAGCACTGTGCGCTGACAGGCCTCAAAGATAATGTCGGACGTAAAGCCATACTCTTTTATCCAGCGGTTGATATATTCCATCTCTTTCGCAGTGGGGGATCCGCTCTTGCCCAGCTCGTTCATAATGGCGTAAACATTTTTGTCATATCTGGCGGTGGCTTTCTGCGCCTGCCTGGGCGTGGTGATTCCCTCCTCGGCCCAGTTGACAGCGACCTTTTCTATATACTTAAAGTCCTTTTTCCCGCGGTCCACGCAGTACTGGAGCAGATAATCAATAAGATCGTCGGAAAAACGGAGCACATCCGTAAAATACAGGATGGTCTTCATCTCCGAGGGCGTCAGAGGCCTCCCAATGTAGGATTCCGCGATAAAGAGAAGCTGTGCAGTGTCCTGCCGGTCCTTAAATTCTCTCAGCTGGTCTGCGGAATAAGAGGGCTTTTCAAAAGAGCGCACGACATCCTGTTCTGCGCTGGGGAATGATGCCATATTAGCGGAAGAAGTCTCCTCGCGCAGGGAGGCAGGCATGGGCACAAAGGCAGATCCCCTGGGCTTTCGGCTGCTCTGAAGGTTGTCCAGATCCAGGATATGGATGCCTACCAGAGTCTTGTTCTCGTCGAAATCCAGGTCCAGGATCCGCTGCTTTTCCCAGTATTTCAAGGCGCGCACTACGTCCTTTTCCGTGTGGTTGAACCTGTCGGCAATGTCGGACACACTGGTGGCCTGATGGGCCTGCATCATGCGGAGCAGGTAAAGGTAGACCTTTACCTGGGCATCGTTTGCATCTTTCATATATTCATCAATAAAAAGATTGGACACCACTGTGGAGTCCGAAGCTTCATCCTTGTAGATCGTCAATCGCCCCATGATCATACTTCCTTTTTGTAGTCTGCGCATTAAGATCTCACAGTAGCCAAAGTATAGCACAAGGTCCTGGAAAAGAAAATAGTCAAATTCCCGAAAGCCGGAAAGGTCTTTTTGGGATCCGGAAATGTGGATATTGTGGATAACGTGCATAAAAATGTGGCGTTTGAAAAAAAGCCTGAGAACAATGGGCTGCGGCGCTGCTCCCCTGTACAAAAAATTTCCACAGAAAAAAGAAAAATATCCACAGGCCGAAGACCATAAAAGCATTCCAGGGCCTGTGGATAATGTGCACAATTACATTCCCAGAAGATTCTCGCCGATTTTCAGCACGTCACCTGCTCCCATAGTTATCAACACATCTCCGTTTATGCAATTTTTCAAAAGAAAATTTTCAATTTCATCGAAAGTCGGAAAGTAGTAGCATTCATGCCCAAGAGCCTGAATTTCTTTCTGAAGGGTTTCAGAACTGATCCCAAGCGTATCCGTTTCCCTGGCGGCGTAAATATCCGCAAGCACGATTTTGTCCGCCAGAGTCAGAGCTTTGGCGAAGTCTTTCAGAAAGGCCTTGGTCCGAGAGTAAGTGTGGGGCTGGAACACTACCCACAGAGTCTTATGGGGATAATTGGCCGCCGCTTTCAGCGCTGCGGTGATCTCCGTGGGGTGATGGGAGTAATCGTCGATGACAGTGACGCCGCCTATGGTGCCCTTGTACTCGAAACGCCTGTCCGCACCGCAGTAATTGCAGATAGCGGCGGCAGTCGCGTCTTCGGGAAGTCCCAGCCGGTCTGCCACGGCGATGGCGGCAGCGGCATTGCTTACATTGTGCGCTCCCGGGACCTGCAGGGAAAAGGAACGCTCTCTGCCGCCCGGACTATGGAGCGTGAAAGACGGATTCCCCTTTTCGTCATAGGTGATCCTGTCAGGGTAATAATCGGCATCGGGGCCTGAGCCGAAAGTGACCACAGGGCAGGCGAGGCCGGCAGTGATCTCCTCCAGGGCAGGGATATCGCGGTTGACCACAAGGCAGCCGTCCGCCGGCAGAAGCTCCGCAAACTTGCGGAAAGAGCGGCGGATATCAGCCAGATCCTTAAAAAAATCCAGATGGTCTTCTTCTATATTTAATATGACGCCTATCCTGGGGAAAAAGCTTAAAAAGCTGTTCGTATACTCGCAGGCCTCCGTGAGGAAGTACCGGCTGCCGCCAACGCGGATATTGCCGCCTATGGTCTTTAAGATACCGCCGATGGAAAGCGTGGGGTCTGTGTCTGCGCGGAGCAGGATCTCGCTGAGCATGGAAGTGGTCGTGGTCTTGCCATGGGTCCCGCTGACAGCGATGGGCATCTGGTAGTTCTTCATTAGCTGTCCCAGAAGCTCTCCCCTCGTCAGACAGGGGATCTTCTTTTCGTGGACTGCAATGTATTCGGGATTATCTTCGCGTATGGCGCTGGTAAAAACGGCACAGTCGATATCATCGGTAATATTTTCGGACCTTTGTCCATAAAATACGTTGATACCGTTCGCCTCCAGCCTCTCAGTGAGAGCGCTCCTGGTGCGCTCGGAGCCTGAGACTTTAAACCCTGCGTCCGCCAGAATTTCGGCAAGGCCGCTCATGCTGATGCCGCCGATGCCAACAAAATGAACGGAGACGGGGTGATGAAAATCTATCTGATACATTTTTGCACTTCCTTACATAAGATTTGCGGGTCCGTAATTGTGACAGCCGTCCTGTATTCTGCCGTCATGTTACATTATATACAAACAGAGCATAAAAAACAATCCGCTGTAAGAATTTTGGCTGTCCTTTTGGTAAAATGGGGAACAGGATGTCAAAAATGCCTATCCCCAAAAGGGAAAATCAAAGACAGATTGGGATAATAGACAAAAACGGCGGGCGCTTCAGGAAAATTATGTTAATAATCCATAGAAAAAATGAAAAAAAGATAAATTTTTTCATCATTTTGTATTCCCTTTACATTTTCAATATGATATAATTTTCGTACCAGTAAATGGCAGAAAGCTAGACAGAGGTGATGACATGATCAAAAAAGAAATGATTGCCATGTTGTTGGCAGGTGGACAGGGCAGCCGTCTGGGAGTGCTGACTTCCAAGGTAGCAAAACCTGCCGTTGCATTTGGAGGAAAGTATCGCATTATCGACTTCCCTCTATCCAACTGTATCAATTCAGGTGTGGATACAGTGGGCGTGCTGACGCAGTATCAGCCCCTGCGGTTAAATACCCATATCGGAATCGGCATTCCCTGGGATCTGGACCGGAATATCGGCGGCGTGACGGTTCTGCCCCCCTATGAGAAAAGTTCTAACAGTGAATGGTACACCGGTACAGCCAACGCCATTTACCAGAACCTGGAGTACATGGAGAGCTATAATCCTGATTATGTACTGATCCTCTCCGGTGACCATATCTATAAGATGGATTATGAGGTGATGCTGGATTTCCATAAGGCCAACGGCGCGGAAGTCACGATTGCGGTGATGCCCGTTCCCATGGAAGAGGCCAGCCGGTTCGGCATCATGATCGCCGACGAGAACCGCAGGATCACCGAATTTGAGGAGAAGCCGGAGCATCCCAGGAGCAACCTGGCCAGCATGGGAATCTATATCTTTAACTGGAAGACGCTTCGGGAGGCTCTCATTGCAATGGCGGATCAGCCGGCGCTGGATTTCGGTAAGCATGTAATCCCTTACTGCCATGAAAAAGGGGCGCCTCTGTATGCTTACGAATTCACGGGCTATTGGAAAGACGTGGGAACGCTCAGCTCTTACTGGGAAGCCAATATGGAACTGATCGATATCGTGCCGGAATTTAACCTTTACGAAGAATACTGGAAGATCTATACCAAGAGTGAGGTGCAGCCTCCCCAGTATCTCAGCTCGGACAGCGTTATAGAGCGCAGCATCGTGGGAGAGGGGACAGACATTTACGGTGAGGTATATAATTCCGTGATCGGCTGCGGCGTGACGATCGGCAAGGGCACTGTGGTACGGGATTCCATTATTATGAACCATGCACAGATCGGTGAGGGATGTGTGCTGAATAAAGCCATTGTCGCAGAGGAGGTCAAGATCGAAAACAATGTGACACTGGGCGAGGGAGAGGAAGCGGCCAACGACACAGCGCCTCATATCTACAATCACGGACTGGTGACCATCGGCGAGAAGAGTGTGATACCTAAGGGCGTTTCTATCGGGAAGAACTCGGTGGTGTTCGGTGTGACGGACGCATCGGATTATCCGGACTCCAGGCTCGGAAGCGGCAAAACTTTGATTAAGGCAGGTGAACAGTAGTGAGAGCAATCGGAATCGTTTTAGCAGGCGGCAATAACCACAGAATGCAGGAGCTTACCCAGAGAAGAGCCATCTGTGCCATGCCTGTGGCAGGTACTTACCGCAGCATAGATTTTACATTGAGCAATATGTCAAATTCCCATATCCAGAGAGTGGCGGTGCTGACCCAGTACAATGCAAAAAGCCTGAATGAGCATCTGAGCTCCTCAAAATGGTGGGATTTCGGACGTAAACAGGGCGGCCTCAGCGTGCTGACGCCTGCGGTGACTGCCGAGAACAGTAACTGGTACAGGGGAACGGCGGACGCCATTTACCAGAACCTGGCCTTTTTAAAGAACAGCCATGAGCCTTATGTGGTGATCGCTTCCGGTGACGGCGTTTATAAGATGGATTACAATAAGGTCCTGGAGTACCATATCGAAAAGAAAGCCGATATCACGATCGTATGCCGTGATATGGAGCCTGAGATCAACGTGGAGCGCTTCGGCACCGTCCGGATGAATGAGGAAAGCCGCGTGGAGGAAATGGAAGAGAAGCCGCTTCAGGCGAAGACCAATACCATATCCTGCGGCATCTATGTACTCCGCCGCCGCCAGCTGATCGAAATGATCGAAAAGTGCGCGGAGGAGGACAGGTACGATTTTGTGAGGGACATCCTTATCCGCTATAAAGATGTAAAACGCATCTACGGATATAAGATGAAAGACTACTGGAGGAACATCGCCTCCGTGGAAGACTATTACAGCACCAACATGGATTTCCTGAAGCCGGACGTCCGGGACTACTTCTTCAAGCAGTACCCTGATATTTATTCCAAGGTAGACGATCTGCCGCCGGCAAAATATAATCCGGGGGCAAACGTGAGGAACAGTCTGGTCTCCAGCGGGTGCATCGTGAACGGCGTGGTGGAGAATTCGGTGGTCTTTAAGAAGAGTTACATCGGCAATAACTGTGTGATCAAGAATTCCATTATCCTGAACGATGTGTATATTGGAGACAATACTTACATTGAGAACTGTATTGTGGAGAGCCGGGGAACTATCCGGGCAAATTCCCGCTACGTTGGTGATGAGGGGAACATCCAGATCGTAGTGGAGAGAAATAACGAAAGGTATATCATGTAGCTGACAGCCGGAGGGGAGCCGCAGGTCAGCGCGGAATCAGAAAGGGGTAAATACAGATGCAGATCACAGATGTACGTGTGCGCAAAATTGCCAAGGAAGGCAAGATGAAGGCAGTCGTGTCCATAACGTTCGACGATGAGTTCGTGGTACATGACATTAAGGTAATTGAGGGAGATAAGGGACTGTTCATTGCGATGCCCAGCAAGAAAGCCACGGACGGCGAATACCGGGACATTGCACATCCTATTAACTCCGACACCCGTGCCGTTATCCAGGATATTATTCTCAAGAAGTATCAGGAGGCGCTGGAGGCGCCGGAAGCTTTGGAGGAAGAGCTGTAATATTCCGGAGGCGGAACTGAAATCGACAGAGTGCAGAAAGGAAGGCTGTAAATGCAGTCTTCCTTTTCTTTCCCTTGCTTTTTCGGAGGAAAAATGAGAGAATAATAAACGGACCGCTGAAAAGCAGATATCAACTCCGAAAAGGGCGGGATGGAAATGTATATTATAGCAGGTCTGGGAAATCCGGACAGACGGTATGAAAACACGAGACACAACATAGGGTTCGATGTAATAGAAAAACTGGCAGAACAGGAACGGATCGCAGTGTCCGAGAAAAAGCATAAGGCGCTTATCGGGAAAGGATTTGTGGAGGGGCAGAAATGCATTCTGGCCAAGCCGCAGACATACATGAACCTAAGCGGGGAGAGCATCCGGGAAATGCTGGATTATTATAAGGCAGATGCCACGGCGGACCTGATCGTCATATCGGATGACGTGAGCCTGAATATAGGCCAGATCCGTATTCGGAAAAAAGGAAGCGCAGGCGGACACAATGGGCTGAAGAACATCATCGGGCATCTTGGACATGACACATTTGTCAGGATCAAGATCGGTGTGGGAGAAAAGCCTGCCGGATATGATCTGGCGGATTATGTGCTGGGGCATTTTTCGCCCCAGGAGCGGGAAATCATGGATCAGGCGGCGCTTCGGGCGGCGGAGGCCGTCCGCGCCGTTATTTCCAGAGGGCCTGACGCAGCCATGAATGATTTTAACGGCAGATAGCTTCCGCGGACCGTATCAGCGGAAGCAGATCAGAGGGCAGACAGCCGACGGAGGGCCGCTGCGGCGGCAGAAAAGAGGGGATATGCAGGCATTGCTGGAGCCGCTGCAGGAACTGGCGGAATACAGAACCATAAAAGAACAGCTTCAAAAAGGGAAAGCGCCCGTTTCTCTGACGGGCTGTGTGGACTCCCAGAAGCTTCATATGATATATGGCCTCAGTCAGGATTTCCGGGTGAAAGTGATCGTGACGTACAGCGATCTGAAGGCCAAGGAGATATTTGAAGAATACAAATTTTATGACAGAAATGTCATGCTGTATCCCGCCAAGGACCTGATTTTTTTTCAGGCCGATATTCACGGCAATCAGCTGGTGAGAGAGCGCATTAAGACGCTGCGGCGCCTGATGGAGCAGAAACCTGTCACGATCGTCACAACTTACGCCGCGCTGATGACGCCCCAGGTGCTATGGGACAGGGAACAGGATGCGATCGACATATTCAGGGGAGGTTCCCTGAATGAAAACGAACTGTCCCAGCGCCTGGTGTCGTTTGGGTACGAAAAGACCTATCAGGTGGAAAGCCCGGGACAGTTTTCTGTGCGGGGCGGCATTGTGGATATATTCGACCTGACGGAAGAAAACCCTTACCGGATCGAGCTGTGGGGAGATGAGGTGGAATCTCTGCGGAGCTTTGATATCCTGAGCCAGCGCTCCATAGAAAAGCTGGAGAGCATTTCCGTCTATCCCGCCACTGAGTTCGTAATGAATGACGAACGTGTCAGAAATGGGCTTAAGAAGCTGGAAAGGGAGGCTGCAAAAAG
>CANRMK010000007.1 GCA_947631715.1 uncultured Acetatifactor sp. | reverse complement strand
TATATCAATATAGGAAATCCCGGTTATTTTGACAATTTATACCATAATCCTGCAGGCGTGGCAGTGATGACCGGCTGTCTGGCTGTATATCTCGCCGCATGGCAGCTGGGAGAGAATATAATGAGGCGGCTGGAGGACGGTGCGGCATAAAGGGTTTGGTATGTGCGCTGAAGCGCACATGGGGTATAAGTTTGAAAATAGACTTTCAAACTATTGATTGGTATGCGTGCTAAAGCACGCAAGGGGTATAGAAATGAAAGTGAAAGAAAAGATTACGGGAGATAAGAAAAGGAAAGAGAAAAAGGACCAAAAAAGCATCTTTTATAAAATGTCCCTGTCCCTCTACAAAAGGGTCTGTATCCACAAACTGCCGATGTTTTCTTCGGGCCAGGTGGAGCGGGATCTGCTGCAGCTGTATCCGGGAGAAAACATTCAGTGTCTGAAAACAGAGTATTATGTGAAAAAAATTTCTCTGGTGATAGTCATTTTGGCAGCGGGATTGGTCCTGGGGGCAGCGGCAAAGTTCAGCGCAAGGGATCGAGTCCTGTTAGAGAACGGAAAGATTCCGCGCAGCGATTACACACAGGGCCGGACGGAGCTTCAGGTACAGGCAAAATCCGAAAAAGGCACGCGGCAATTCCATATGCAGCTTTATCCGAGGCAGCTCACCTATGAGGAAACGGATGCACTGGCTGACAGACTTTTAGAAGATCTGCCGGATCTGATCCTGAATGGCAATGAGAACCTGGGAAACGTGAGGAACGATCTGCTGCTGGAGGAAGAGTATGAAAATTATCCTTTTCAGGTAGAATGGGAAAGCAGCCGTCCTGAATCGATCAGCAGTGCCGGAGCCGTCACGGAAACACTTCGGGAGCCAAAAGAAGCGGAGCTTCTGATACGTCTTAGCTATGGGGACTATTTAAGAGAGGAAAGCATTCCCATCACTTTGCAGCCGCCGGACCTGGCCGAAGAGGAAGCTTTTTACCGGGAATTGGAGGAATATCTTCTTTCAGAGGAAGAGAGTACCCGCAAGGAGGCGGAATGGAGCCTGCCGGATCAATGGCAGGGAGAAACGATCCAATGGAGCCAGCAGGTGGAGGACAACAGCGCGTTTCTTTGGGCGGCCGCGGCAGTTACGGCAGTTCTTGTATATCTGATGTCAGACAGGGATCTTCACGGCAGACTGGAGAAACGGAAAGAGTGTCTGAGAACGGAATACCCGGACATGGTCCGCCAGCTGGCCCTCTTCATCGGAGCAGGCATGACTGTCAGAGGAGCTTTTCGCAGAATAGCATCCGACTATGAGCAGAAGAGGGATAAGACCGGGAAGAAGCGGCCGGCGTACGAAGAAATGCTGCATGCCTGCAGAGAACTGCAGACCGGAGTCTCGGAGGGCGCCGCATACGAACACTTTGGGCGCAGAACGGGACTGCAGGAATACATACGGCTCAGCACACTTTTGATGCAGAATCTAAAGCGGGGCAGCAGTACGCTTCTGGAGCGGCTCAGGGAGGAGGCGGACAAGGCGGGAGATGAAAAGCTGCTGCAGAACAGGCGGCTGGGAGAGGAGGCGGGAACCAAACTGCTGGTGCCTATGGTGATGATGCTGGCGGTAGTCATGGTCATAATCATGATACCGGCATTTTCGGCAATCTGAATCGGTCCGCAGATGTGAAGCACAAGGGAATACAGACATTCGGAAATTATAACAGTGTAAATCAGATTCATGCCGCCAGGCGGCAAGGGAGGTATGTATATGCGTAAATTAAAAGGTTTTAAACAGTTTTTAAGAGAGGAAGACGGAATGGGAACGGTGGAAGTGATTTTGATCATCGTGGTATTAGTAGGATTGGTCATCGTTTTTAAGGACAAGATCACTAAGATCGTAAATGACCTCTTTGATAAGATTACGAAGCAGACAGGAAAAGTCTAAATGAAAAGGGCAAATGGGTATCTGACGGTCTACATGGCGCTGTCTCTGACCGTCCTCTTATCCCTTTTTCTGACATTGATTGACGGCGCACGCCGAAACGGAGGGGCAATGGAAGCAGCCTGCACTGCGGATATGGGCCTGCAGAGTATTCTGGCGGAGTATCACCGGGAACTGATGGAACAATATAACCTGTTTGCCGTGGACTCCTCTTATGGGACCGGCAGCCCTGGAATGAGCAATACAGAGGCGCACTTGCTCCACTATCTGGAGAAAAATCTTTCCCTGGACGGAATCTTTCTTTCTTCTTTTCTCTATCGTGATTTCCTTGGGCTGCAGGCGGATGGCGTATGTATGACGGGAGTGTCGGTCTTATCAGATGACAATGGAGCCGTATTTCGGAGACGGTGTGCGGAAGCTGTGTCGGACGATCTGGGCTTGTCTATGCTGAGCGAACTGAGGAATTGGATGGATGTGATTCAGGTAAACGGGCTTGACACGGCTGATCTGCAGGCGGAAAAAGAAGATCTGGACAGGCAGATACAGGATTACGCATACGAGGACGAAGCGGGGGTACAGCATGTGGGAGTGGACAACCCGACAAAGGTGCTGGAAGAGCGGCGCAGGCTTGGAATCCTGAAAATGACCGTGGGCGATGAGGAGAACTTGTCCCAGAACACCATAGATCTATCCGGTCTTATAGGAAATCGTATGGCGCAGGGAAATCTGAACCGGGGCAATCTGCCTCTTCCTGAATCCGAATGGCCGGAAGAACTGGCGGAACGGTTTTTCTTTCAGGAATATCTGCTTGGGTATATGGGGCATTTCGGGAAGACGGACGAAAAAAATGCGCTGAACTATCAAATAGAATATTTGATCGCAGGAAAAGAAAACGATGTGGAAAACCTTCGCAGTGTGGCAGACCGCATCTGCGCCGTGAGAGAGGCGGCAAATGCTGTGCACATCTGGTCTGATTCCGAAAAATCCCAGGAGGTCAGCGCGCTTGCGGAGGCGGTGTGTGCCCTGTTGATGGTGCCTGAACTGGCGCCGGTTCTGGAAGCGGCGCTTGTGCTGGGCTGGGCTTATGCGGAAAGCGTTTATGATGTCAAAACCCTGCTTGCAGGCGGAAAAGTCCCACTGATCAAGGATAAGGAAAGCTGGCATTACGGGTTGGAAAGCGCTCTGACCGGCAGCCTTGAGGACAGGGGCTCCGCCGGAAGCGGTCTGAGCTATGAGGACTATCTGAGGATTTTTATGGCTTTTACAGATCTGGATCGGTTAACTGCCCGGGCAATGGACATGGTGGAGGCGGATATTCGAATGACGGAGGGAAACTATGGGTTCCGGCTGGACGGCTGTTATGATTGTATGCAGTTTGACATCCGCATCGGAAGCCGGTTCGGCTATCAGTATCAGATCAGCAGGAATATTGGTTATTAACAGCAGGGAGGCGGGCGAAAGTGTCTTTTCTATGGAACGGGCGGAAACAATGTAACTGTAAACCCAAGCAAATCAAACAACCTTCTCCGATACATCAAAAAAGAAAGCCGGGCTCTGCCCAAGTCCCGGCCAATCCCGTATACGGCAGTATCTGCCGGTCTTTTCCTTTGAACCGGACCATAGAGAAGACACTTTTTCCCGCCTTTTTGCGCAGAAAAGCGGAAGCAGGAATGACTGTGGAGGCAGCCGTGATATTGCCGCTGTTTCTGTTCTTTGTGCTCAATCTGGGCTGTGCGCTGGAGCTGATCCGGCTCCATGGGAGATTACAGCTTGCACTTTGGGAGACGGGGAGCAAACTTGCCGTTTACGGATATGCGCTGGAAGACAGCAGCGTGGCATTATTTTTCAGTGATTTTTATGTCCGGGGACAGGTAGTGAACTATGTGGGAGAAGAATATCTGAATCATTCCCCAGTGCAAAACGGCGCAAAGGGACTGATGCCATGGGAGAGCGAAAGTTTTACGTCAGGGGACAAAATAGATCTGATCCTTACATACCAGGCGGGCCCTCTGAGTGAATATGCGGGATTTGCGTCATTTCGAATGGCAAACAGGTATTATGCGCATCTCTGGAACGGATACGATGTGACAGGCCCGCATGATGAGACTGCGGAGGAAATGGTCTATGTGGCGGAAAACGGACAAGTATATCACAATGACAGAAGCTGTACGCATCTATCATTGAGCATACAGGAGACGTCCAGGGCGGAAGCAATACAGGCGGTAAATCAGTGGGGGAAATCCTACAGTCCCTGTGAAATATGCAGACCGGGAGAAACGGTCCAAACCTTGTATATTACGAATGAGGGCGATCGGTATCATTCTGACAGAAGCTGTTCCGGACTGAAAAGAACGGTTTATGCCGTGCTGAAAAGACAGGTGCCGGGGTACAGACCATGCAGCAGATGCGGACAGGGGCGGCCGTAAAGGGAAACACAGAAAAGAGAAATGCGGAAAAGAAAAATGCGAAAAAAAGAATGGGGAAAAGAGGTAACATATGTGGAGACAAGTAATGACGGTACTGTGGCTTGGAGTTGTGGCAGCGGCGGATCTGCGAAAGAAAAGCGTTGCGGTCTGGATGCTTGCGGTGGGAGGGATTCTCGGTCTGTCCACGGCGGGGTATGATCTTTGCACCGGCCTCAGAACGGCTTCGGATGTGGCCGGTGCACTGCTTCCCGGCGGCCTGCTCATTGTTGTATCGGCAGTTACACAGAAAGCCGGCCGGGCAGACGGGATTGCTTTGTTGGTGTTAGGCTGTCTTGCAACATGCAGAGAATGTGTGCTCGTCTTTGCGGCCAGCCTGTTTGCGATCGCTGTTGCCTCCATGGTACTGTTGATATTGAGAAAGGCCAGACAAAATACAAAAATTCCCTATTTACCGTTTTTGTGGGCGGGTTATCTGCTCCAAATGGCCGTGTCTGTGTTAAACAGGGACAGCGCTGTTCTGGAATGTGTAAAACAGACTAAGGGGGTGTAAGCTTGAAAAGACAGCAAGGGTATTTTACCGTGGAAGCCGCTCTGGTGCTTCCTGTTACGATCAGTGCAATGTTATTTGGAATCTGCCTGTTCTGCTTTCAGTATGACAGATGTCTGCTGGACCAGGATATGGGCTATCTGCTGATATGGAGCAGTATGACGGCGGATCGTCAGGATAATCTTCAGGATGCGGAAAACCTGATGAAGCGGAAAGCCGCGGAGCTTTATCAGGATAAATATGTATCCTGGAAAATGACAGAAATAGACATAAGGCTGGAAAAAAATCAGATCTGCGCTGCAGGCGGCGGTGAACTTTTATTTCCGGCTCCGGGGTGGAATATCTGGAACGGAGACAATACGTGGGAGGCGAGAACCTCCTGTCGGAAATCCAGACTGTCCCCGGTCTTTTATATCCGCCAGTTCAACAAGATCAAAGAACTGGCACAAAAGCAAAACGAGAGGCCATAAGTTTGAAACATAAAAACAGGTACAGCCTGATTAGGAGGAGTGAAAATGCTGCAGACAGAATATGTGAGAAATTTAAATGCGAATTACGAAAGAGTTCTTTTAGACAAAAAGCCGGAGGAAAAGAGGTATCAATATTGTATTCTCAGCCGGGGAGGCATACGGGGGCTGCTTCCCTGCAGCCTCCGTTATATGAACGGTCTGGCCTACCTGTATTATGATATCTCTTCAAAGCAGAATGTGGCACAATTGTTTGGGACACGTCCTGTCACCAGGGAATGGATGAAGGATTTTTTGTGGAGCGTACAGCAGATCCGGCAGGAGATGGATCGTTTTTTGCTGGATACCCGCAACATTCTCTGGAATTGTGAACAGATTTTCCAGGACCTTGAGAGCAATCAATTTTTCTTTTTGTATATTCCCTACTACCAGGGAGAGAACAGCTTTTTGGAGGTACTTGACTTTCTGGTCGAACACGCAGATTACAATGACGATATTCTTGTAGAGTGTGTATACCATATGTATGAACAGGTGGAAAACTGCGGAGAAGCCTACCTGCAGGCGCAGATCTTTGAAGATGCAAAGGCGCTGAATCGGCCCATAGCCGATACTGTACCGGAAGAAAAGACAACGGAGTCAGAAGCCTTTGAAGAGGCGGAGGAAGAAAGCAGGCCGGACGAGGTGAAAGAGCCGGAGGAAAAGAAAAAGCGCAGAGATGAGAAAAAAGGAATTCTCGGTATTTTTGAAGGGAAACGGCATAAGAGCAGAGAAATGCAGGAAGAGTACAGACGTGAAATGCAGAGAGCGATGAATGGTTATGCGGTCGCGGAGGAGGATCCCTATGACCGGGAGGAGGATTACGGGCGGACAATTTATATAGAAGAAAAGACAGAGGAAGAGGCATGCATGTATCGGCTGTACACGCCGGAGGACAGACTGATCGCCGAAATCATCAAACCGGCATCTGTGATCGGAAAGAGAAAGGGGGAAGCGGATGTGCTGCTGGATGATCCGTCTGTCAGCAGGATGCATGCGAGAATCATGAGAGAGCGGGACAACTGTTATCTGGAAGATCTGAATTCCACAAATGGAACTTTCAAGAACGGCCTTCGCCTTCAGCCCTATGAAAAGAAAAAACTGGAGCCGGGAGATGAAGTGAAGTGCGGCAGAGTCCTGATGGTCTTCCGCTGACGGGCGGTCCTTTGCTGCGCTTATAATCTTTTTAAACACAGATTCAAGATTTCCACCCTCTGTGACCGGGCGTGACTTTCAAGAGAAAGGCTGAACTGTTACGACCGGGGAGCCTATATGTTACGCTCTGCTTGACAAGCTTTTTCGGGGGGTATAATACACTTGCTGTTGATGTAATTGCATGAAAAATATAAAGGGAAAAACGAATGCAGAATCATATTCTGAGCGATCTGTACCGTATCGTGAAAGAAAAACCGGATAAGACTGCCTATTCAGATGGGGAGAACAGTCTTACTTTCCGGGAAGTGTATCAACAAAGCCATAGTATTGGAAGCTACTTATATAAACAGGGAATCTATAAAAAACCCATAGTGATTTTTATGAAAAAATCACCACAGGAAATTGCCGCTTTTTTTGGAACCGTTGCGGGCGGATGTTTTTATGTGCCTGTGGATGAAGAAATGCCGTGCGAGAGAATACAGAGAATACTGGATAATGTGCGCACGCCGTTGATCATCTGTGATGAGGCTACCGCAGAAAAGGCGGCAGTCTTTCAAGTGGGGAATTGTATTATCAAACAGTACAATGAATTGATCCAGACTGAGAGAAACGAGGAAGCCTTAAAAGACATTTATGACCGGGCTATAGATACGGATCCGGTCTATATTGTGTTTACATCCGGCTCTACCGGGATTCCCAAAGGTGTAGTAGCGTGCCACCGCTCTGTGCGGGACTACATAGAGCAGCTGTCAGAAATCTTGGAATTTGACGAAAATACAGTATTTGGCAATCAGGCTCCGCTTTATTTTGATGCCTGCCTGAAAGAAATATATCCGACCTTGAAATTTGGAGCGACTACCTACCTGATTCCAAAACAGTGTTTTTCTATTCCGGTTTCGCTTGTGGAATATCTGAACACCTATAAGATCAACACCATATGCTGGGTCGTCTCTGCATTGACGATGGTCAGTGCATTTGGAACTTTTGAAATTGTGAAGCCGCAATTTTTGCGGACGATCGCTTTCGGAAGCGAGGTATTTCCGATAAAACAATTCCAGCTTTGGAAAGAAGCAGTGCCGGATGCGATTTTTACCAATTTGTATGGGCCCACGGAATGTACCGGTATGTGTTGTTATTACCGGGTGGATCGGGAATTTGACGAAGAAGTGATTCCCATCGGCCGGCCTTTTCCAAATCGCGAGATTATTCTGTTGTCAGAGGATGGCGGAGAGACTTTGCCCGGCCAGCAGGGAGAGATCTGTGTGCGTGGAACGGCGCTGACGCTAGGTTATTATAACGACCGGGAGCGAACGGATCTGGCGTTTGTGCAGAATCCTCTGCAATCCGCATATCCGGAGCTGATCTACCGTACTGGGGATATCGGCAGATACAATCAGAGAGGGGAACTGTGTTTTGTATCCCGCCGGGATTACCAGATTAAACATATGGGACATCGCATTGAACTCGGGGAGATTGAAGTTAATGTAAATGCGGTGCCGGGAATTAAGATATCCGCCTGTGTTTATGATTAGGAGAAAGGCAGAATTGTGCTGTATTATATAGGAGACATTTCTGAAAAAGAGCTGATGCTGGAGCTGAAAAACAGGCTGCCGCGGTACATGCTGCCAAACAGGACCGTGAAGCTGGAAAAAATGCCGTTTACTGCAAACGGCAAGATAGACAGACGTGCGTTGACGGATAGATAAGCTTGAAAGTAAAGGTTGAAGGTAAACTTTTTGTGTCAGACTTAGTAATCTGCCATCCAAGAGCAAGTATTGATCGGTATGCGTGCTGAAGCACATCAGGGGAATAAAAAAGAAAACGGAGAGGAAAGCAGAATGGAAGAATTACTTAATATTTTAAGGGAACTGCATCCGGAGGTGGATTTTGAGACAGAGGAACATCTGATTGACGGAATGATTCTGGACTCTTTTGATATTGTTTCGCTCATCGCCTCTATCCATGAGGAATTTGGAGTTACTATCAATGCAGGTAAGATATTGCCCCAGAATTTTAATTCGGCAAAGGCTCTTTACGCGCTGATTCAGGAAATAGAAGAGGAAGACTGAGGTGTAGGGACATGCTTTTTACCTCATATGAATTCATAGCTTTTTTCTTCCTGCTGATCGTGCTCTATTATCTGATCCCGGGCAGGTATCAATGGATGCTTTTGCTGGCAGCTGGTTATGTGTTTTATTGGGCGGCGAATCCAGATTATCTGATTTTCCTTTTGGCTGTGACGGTATTGACGTATACTGCTGCATTGCTGATAGATCAAAGTTTGGTCAACCAGAAAAAGTATCTTAAAAATTATGGCGGGGAAATGGACCGCCAGGCAAAAAAAGAATATAAAGCTCTGCAGGAAAAGAAGAGAAAAAAGATTATCGTCTGGTTCCTGATTATGGTGCTGAGCATTTTGGCCAGTGCAAAATATATTAATTTTTTCATTTTAAATTTGAACAGTATTCTACAGACGATGGGAAGTGGCAGACAGATATCGTTTATAGATCTGCTTCTTCCGTTGGGAATTTCCTTTTATACATTTCAGGCGATTGGTTATATGCTGGATGTGTACCGGGGGAATATTTCTGCAGAAAAAAATTTTTTCCGCTATGCGCTTTTTGTATCCTTTTTCCCTCAGCTGATTCAAGGCCCCATCAGCCGCTTTCAGGATTTGGCCCGGACGATGTGGGAGCCCCACCCTTTTCGGGGTAAAAATCTGCAGAATGGTCTTCTGCGTGTACTTTGGGGATATTTTAAAAAGCTGGTGGTGGCAGACAGGCTCTTGATCGTGGTCGATCTGCTGTTGGAACAGCCGGAGAAATACTGCGGAGCTTATACGGTAATTATTATGATTTTCTACACAGTCCAGCTCTATGCCGATTTTACTGGTGGAATTGATATTACGATCGGCATTGCACAGGTGCTGGGCATTGAAGTGCAGGAGAATTTTCGGCGTCCTTACTTTTCCAAATCCCTGAAAGAGTATTGGCGCAGATGGCATATTTCTATGAGCAGCTGGTTCAGAGATTACGTTTTTTACCCTGTTTCGGCATCGCGGGCAATGCAAAAGATTTCAAAAGGAGCAGGGAAGCTTTGGGGGGCGAAAGCAGGAAAGCGGCTGCCCGTATATCTTTCTTCTTTTGTGGTCTGGCTGGCTACGGGCATATGGCACGGAGCCAGTTGGAATTTTGTTGTGTGGGGGCTGCTGAACTGGGCAGTGCTCATGATTTCGGAGGAACTGGAACCGCTTTATGTACGGTTTCAACAGAAATTTGCTTTCTATGGTCGTTTGCCCTACAGGCTGTTTCAGGTAGGCAGAACATTCCTGCTGATCTGTATCCTGAATTTGTTTGACTGTTATGAAAAGGTATCCGTTACGCTGAAAATGCTGTTTTCCGTTTTTGGCGCGGAAAACTGGAAGATATTTGCTGATGGATCCCTGCTTTGTCTTGGCCTTACGGCAGCGGATTATATTGTCTTAGCGGCAGCCGTTTTTATGATGATCAGCGTGAGTCTGATCCAGCGGCGGGGAAGTGTGCGCACTCGGATTGCCGGCATGAGATATCCGGCCCAGGCAGCAGTCTGGATCGGACTGTTTCTAATGGTGCTGCTGTTTGGGAAATACGGCATTGGATATGATGCGGGCCAGTTTATCTATAACCGGTTCTAATTTACTGCTGCTGCGGGAAGGCGAATACAAATGTGTGGGATTTGCGGTATTTATAATCTGACAAATGACAGGGCGATTCAAAAAGAGATTTTAACAGGCATGATGGGAGCCATTCGCCATCGCGGCCCGGACGGAAGCGGGTGTGTGGTTCTGGAACAGGCGGCATTTGGCTTTAACCGTCTGAGCTTCTTGGATCTCGATGGAGGTATGCAGCCTCTTTATAATGAGAACCGAACAGTGGTGATGGTCTGTAATGGGGAAATATACAATTATCGGGAACTGACTTTGGAACTGTGTCAAAAAGGCCATCGTTTTTCTACAAAAACGGATGTGGAGGTAATCCTGCATCTTTACGAAGAAGTGGGAGCGGAATTTCCGAAATATCTGAACGGGCAGTTTGCCGTTGCCGTTTATAATACCATAAAAAACGAACTGCTGATTGTGCGGGACCAGATAGGTATCTGTCCGCTGTTTTATACGGTTTCGGACGGCCGCTTTCTGTTTGCATCAGAAATAAAATCGCTTTTGGAATATCCTGGGGTGGATCGGAAATTGAACATGAAAGCGGTAGACCAACTGTTAAATTATCCGGGGGTGGTCGCGCCACAGACCTTTTTTGCCGGAATTTATGCTTTGGAGGCAGGCCATATAATCCGGGTGGATGCCAGCGGGCTCCAAAACGGCGAGTATTGGGATCTGTGTTATACTTCTGAGGAGGACCGTGGAGAGGATTATTACAGAGAAAAATTGCGCGAACTTTTAAAACAAGCCATCCAGCGCAGACTGGTAGCGGATGTCCCGGTGGGATTTTATATTTCCGGCGGTCTTGACAGCTCCGTGGTAGCATGCTTTATCGGGAAATATCTGATGAACAGCGCCTATTCTTTTTCCGCGGAGATCGGTGATGAAAAGTTAAATGAAAGTCACTTCCAAAAGCTGGTAAAAGAGCGGGTAAAGGCAAAACATTATAGTGTCAGGGTGACAGAAGAACAGCTGTGGGATCATTTGAATAGCGTAATCTATTACGCGGAAGCCGGGGTGAAAGAAAGCTATGATGTAGCTGCTTTTCTGCTTTCCGAACTAGTACAGGAATCTCCCGCAAGGGCAGTTCTGACCGGGCAGGGGGCGGATGAGTTTTTCTATGGTTATGTGGGATATATGCTGGATCAGTTCCGCGGTATGCAGAAAGAAAGTATGTCCCTTGAGGAACGCAGAAGTAATGAAAAACTGTGGGGAGATCCTTTTTTTCGGTATGAGCGTATTCATCCCAAAATCGCCGAACTGCACAGCCGGCTGTACAGTTCAAATGTCAGGGGAGAAATGAAGAATTTTTCTGCAACGGTGGAAAGTCCTGTCAATGTGGAACGCTTGAAAGGGTTGAGCTCACAGAAGCGCAGATCCTATATTGATTATAAGCTGCGCTTATCCGATCATCTGCTTGGTGAGCATGGGGATAGGATGTTTTTTTCTCATTCGGTGGAGGGTAGACATCCGTTTTTGGACATGGAGCTTCTTAAATTTGTGACTGCTATACCGGACAAATACAAGCTGAATGGAGTAAATGAAAAATATATCCTGAAAAAGGCGGCGGAGGGGATCGTGCCGGATGAAGTGGTAAAGCGAAAAAAATTCCCTTTTCAGGCTCCGGGAATGTCTGCTATGATTAAAAAATCTGTCCATATTCCGTACCTTGAGGAAGAACTGCTTAAAAAATATGACGTGTTTGATGCTGCCTATGTGAGTAATCTGAAAAAGGTTTACAGTCAGGATCATTTTCAACTGATGGGAGCTTATGAAATTGATTATCTTCTGATCGTCATGACCGTGACCATGCTGTGTGAACAGTATTCGCTTTCTCTGTGAAAGTAAACCTTGTATATAGACTTGGCGGTATGCCATCAAAGAGCAAGTTTTGAATCAATGCGCGTTTAAAGCGCACAGGAGCATAAAGATGAGAAGAAAGGATAATACGACGCGCAAAAGAATACCATGGAAACGGCATAACGGAAATGATCTTTCCGCGAGAGTGCCGTTTCGTATGCCGGGAAATGGCTGGATGCATCGGGCGGATGCCGGTTTGAAAATATTTAGGGAAGATGACTTCAGCCAGGAAAATATTCTGAATATATCTACAGAACCTGGGGAATTTGAAAGCTCTGAACGGCCGTGCAATCCCCAATGTCATGAACTTTCTGAAGGGGTGGATCGGAGTGAGACGCTTAAAGGCGAAGAGGAAAGAACCCGGGAAGCGAAAAGAAGAAAATGGGAAAAAGCTGCTGTTACGGCAGTATGTTTGATCATTCTTATGAGCGCTGCAGGATTTTTTTATTACAGGCTGCCCTATTATTGTGTACAGGAATTAACAGTAGAGGCCGGTACACCCTGGCCTTCAGTGAGTGATTTTTTAAAATGGGAGTGCAGCACAGCTTATATTGTTTCAGGAATTGATGAAAGCAAGGAACTTGATCATGTGCAGGATTATGAAGTGGTACTTCATCTGTATCATCAGAATGTTTCTACTATGCTGCATGTGACTGACACAACCGCTCCCGTTGTACGGACCGAAAATAAGACGATTATGCTTGGAGAGGAAGTATCGGCAACCGACTTCGTGGTGTCGGTAGAGGACGTTACCCAGTGTGAAATCGGTTATAGACAGGAAGCGGATCTACAGCGCCCCGGAGCACAGACTGTCTTAATAGAAGTAACAGACGAGGGGGCAAATGTTACTGCAGCGGAAGCCGAGCTGACCATTCTTCAGGACGTGACGCCTCCGCTGATAGAGGGCGTGAAAGAGCTTACAATCAAGGTGGGAGAGAGTGTTTCTTACAAAAAGAATATTACGGTTACAGATGACTATGATGACAATGTCAGCCTCATGGTAGATCACTCCGAGGTGGATGTAGATAAACCGGGAGATTACCCAGTTACCTATTCTGCAGTGGATAAATATGGGAATGAGGCTAAGGTTTCTACCATCCTTCATGTGGAAGAGCCTAAGCAGCCCGTGCAGAATCCAGTGGAGATTCCCATGACGGAGGAAGCCGTGAATGCAGAAGCGGACAGGATTCTTGCTTCCATTACCAATCCGGCTATGACTCAGTATGACATCATAAAAGCAATTTACGACTGGTGTCACTCCAAAATTGCGTTTGTAAACGATAGCCCCAAGAACAGCTGGGTAGAGGGTGCATATTATGGTTTGGTGCGGAGGAAAGGTGACTGCTATGCGTATGCGATGAGCGCCAAGTGTCTGTTGACAAGGGCTGGAATTGTAAATATGGATATTGAGCGTATACGGTATGGAAATGGAATGCATTTCTGGAATTTAGTCGATATCGGCGAGGGATGGCGGCATTTTGATACATGCAGGAGAGCGGACGGCGCAACATTCTTTTATCTTACGGATGCGGAATTGATGGAGTATTCCGAGGCGCACACTGCGCCGGATTATCCTTATGGGACGCATTATTATGACAGAACACTGTACCCGGAGATTCCGTAAAGGGAGGGATAGGGTTGAAAAAGCTTGGAGTCATCGGAGGGCTCGGCCCTATGGCCACGGCGCTCTTTATGAAAATGGCAGTTGAAATGACGGATGCAAAGACCGATCAGGAACATATAGAAATGATTATTTATAACTGCCCTCAGATACCGGACCGCACAGGTTATATTCTGGGAAAAACCTTGGAAGATCCTGTGCCGGAGATTGTTCGAATAGGGCGCAGACTGGCAGCGGAGGGAGTCGGGCTGATTGCCATACCGTGTGTCACAGCAGGTTGTTTTTACGAAAGACTTGCAGGAGAAATAGAAGTGCCCATAATCGATATTGTCCGTGAGGTTCGGGATTGCCTGAGCGAGAGGAAACTCCAATGTGCCGGCCTGATGGCTACGTCGGGTACGATAGCAAGCGGTCTGTTTCAGAATGCATTATCTTCAGTGTGCAGGCTGGTACTGCCGGATCCCTCGGATCAAAAAGAATTGATGCATGTGATCTATGATAATGTAAAGGCAAACAAGCCTGTGGAAACAGCGAGATTTTACAAAGTTGCGGAGCATCTTAGGGATGCCGGGGCAGAGGTGATTCTGTTAGGTTGTACGGAATTGTCTGTGGTCAGCGAAATCTGCGGGCTGGGCGGGGAATATATCGATCTTTTGAGACTGATGGCAAAATGTGCAGTGTGCCGCTGCGGAAGACTGAAACAGGAATATGAAAGCTGGCCTTTTGTGCCGGGAAATTTTCGGAAAGAGCGAAAGTGAAGAAACATATATGAAAAAAAGGCGAAATATTTTAATTCTGCGGGCGCTTTCAACGGCGACCGTTGTGGTCGTAATGCTGGCGGGACTTCAGAGAGTGCTGATGCCGAAGTATACCGGTGCAGACAGAGAGGGAAGCATGATCGGGGAGTACTATTCCCAGGAGAAAGACCATGATGTTATATTTATTGGAGACTGTGAAGTATATACTAATTTTTCACCGGCAGTGTTGTGGGAGGAGTATGGTATTAACAGCTACATACGCGGCAGCGCAGAGCAGCTGATCTGGCAGTCCTATTACTTGACAGAGGAGACTTTTACATACGAAAAGCCTAAGGTACTGGTGTTTAATGTACTATCGATGATGTTTAATGAACCTCAGCGGGAAAGCTATAACCGTATGACCTTGGACGGAATGCGATGGTCTGCCTCTAAAATAAAATGCATTGAAGTATCTATGACGGAAGAAGAAAATTTTATTGAATATGTTTTTCCCATACTCCGCTTCCATGACAGATGGAGTGAATTGACCAAGGAGGACTTTACCAAGGCTTGGAAAAAGGATCCAGTCACATTTAACGGCTATTATATGCGTGTGGATACGCTTCCGGCTGAAAATATCCCGGAGGCAAGAAAACTGGGAGATTATCGCTTTGGAGAAAACGCTTATTATTACCTGGATAAGCTGACGGAACTCTGCCAGGAGGCGGGAGTGGAGTTAGTTCTCATAAAAGCACCAAGTCTCTATCCGCCCTGGTATGATGAGTGGGATCAACAGATAGAGGAATATGCAGAAATACACGGCTTGAAATATTATAATCTTCTCGATGCGGCAGAAGAAATCGGGCTGGACTACAGTACGGATACTTATGACGCAGGGCTTCATCTAAATCTGTCCGGTGCGGAAAAGCTGTCCCGCTATTTTGGGGCTATCCTTGCAGAGGACTGCGGTCTGCCCAACAGAAAGCAGGATCGGGAACTGGCGCTGAAATGGGAAGAAAAGCTGCAAGCATACCGGGAAGAGATTAAACGGCAGAAGACTTTGACGGATAATAGCGCTGCTCAATGAGATCTATGGTGCTTGAAATTTAAGCTTTCAAATAAATAATGTGTGCAGAAGCACTAATCGGGAATTTGTGCCGGAGCGTCACAAATTCTCCTGAGGGCAGACGTGAATTTGAGATTCGCGTCGCTCCGTCACAAGAACGCTCCAGAATGGAGATTAGAATGAAAATAATTATTGTCATGATGTATGTAGGACTGTTGTCAGGAATCGTGTTGTGTTCCAGCGGATGCGGAAAGGAACCGAATGACGAAAAGAACAGAGCTGTGACGGAAGTGTTGGCGGATGCGCCGGAAACGTCGATGCCAGAGGAGGCTCAGCTTCCCAGTGAAAACAGTCTGCAGCAGGAAACGGAAAGTGAAACAGACGATGTGAGCAGGCAGGAGTACGTCTTTCCGGTGGGTGAAATAATCCTCCGTACGGATATGGACGTAGAAGAAGCTGTCGGAAAGCTGGGAGAGTGCAAGAGCGTTTTTGAAGCGCCTAGCTGTGCAGGAGAGGGCACTTCCTATATTTATACCTATGATTCCTTTGAGATTGAAACATATCCCACAGACGAGGGCAAGAATTTGATTGGCTATATTGTCCTGCGAGACGATACTGTTGCAACGGCAGAGGGGATTGACTTGTCTATGACCAGGAGTGATGTCATTCAGGCGTATGGAAGTGAATATGAGGAGGCTCAGAACAGTATTACATATGAAAAAAACGGTACAAAACTGAATTTTATATTCGACGGGGATGAGCTTTCTTCCATTGAGTATGTTTCAGCTGTGATAGGCTGATGTATTGGCTATGTGGGCGCGGCGGAGAAAAAGAAAGAAAAGACTGCACCGTGTGATGCGCCGGATCCTGAAGCATGTGCTCCTGGCGGGATTGCTGCTGACAGTATGCCTTTTTTATACAAGGTACAGGGAAGATCTGCGGTACTATACTGATACGATATCGCAACTTTATGAGGAAGCCTCTGCGCTGGTGGAAAGGGCTTCCGAAAAAGACTTTGGAGCCGGACAGGCGAGTAGAGCGTACGCGGAGGATGGAACTGTCATTTTAAAATGGCAAGGGAGCAGGAATGTAGACTATATCGTTTTGGATGAAATTCCTGCGGAATTAAAAAATGCTATGATCTGCACGGAAGACAGACGGTTTTATATGCATCATGGCGTAGATTATCGGGCGCTTTTACGCGCCTTTTTTGCGTTAGTGAAAAACGGCGGGAAAGTAACGCAGGGTGGAAGTACTATCACTATGCAGCTTGCAAGGACCATGTATCTGACCAGAGAGGTAAGCTGGCAGAGAAAAGTAAAGGAAATATTTTTGGCGTGGAAGCTGGAAAAACAATTTTCCAAGGAGCAGATTCTGGAATTCTATCTAAACAATATTTATTTTGGAAACGGTTATTATGGGATTGGATCTGCTGCAGAGGGTTATTTCCATAAGGCACCGGATCAACTGAGCCTTGCCCAGACTGCCTATCTGTGTGCTATTCCCAACAACCCTACTCTGTATGATCCATATGTAAACAGTTCCAATACAGAAAAAAGAATGATACATATATTAAACTGTATGCTGGAGGAAAACAGCATTTCGGAAGAAGAATATACACTGGCGGCCTCGGAAAAAGTACTGGTGGAAGAGCCGGAAATGATAGAGAAAGATGACTATACCGCGACTTATGTTTCTTATTGTGCTGTTCATGCCCTGATGGAGAATGCAGGATTTGAATTCTGCTATGATTTTCAGAGTGAGGAACAGCGCAATGCTTACGAAGCAGAATATGCGCAGCGCTATGCGGAGTGCCAGGCATTAATGTATACGGAGGGATATCAGGTCTACACTTCTTTTGACCGGAGCCTGCAGAAAATTTTGCAGAATGCAGTGGACAGCGAACTGAAAGATTATCTAAATACTGACGAAAAGGGAGTCTATGAGATGCAGGGGGCTTCCGTATGTATTGACAATGCTACAGGATTGGTCAAAGCTATTGTAGGGGGCCGCAGTCAGGAACATGATTTTTACCCGCTGAACCGAGCCTATCAAAGCTTCCGGCAGCCGGGAAGTTCCATAAAACCTTTGATTGTCTATACGCCGGCTTTGGAGAGAGGATATATGCCTGATACAGTTGTGGAGGATCGGCCTGCGGCGGACGGGCCCAGAAATGCTACAGGGCATTATCAGGGAGAGGTCACGCTGCGCTATGCGGTAGAACAGTCACTCAATACTGTGGCTTACAACCTGTTCAGGGAACTGACGCCAGAGACGGGGCTGTCTTATTTGAAAGCCATGGAATTTTCACAGATTGTCCCAGAGGATTATGGTCTGCCGTCTGCCTTAGGCGGGTTTACGTATGGTGTATCTCCTCTGGAAATGGCATCCGGATATGAAACAATTGCCAACGGAGGAGTTTTTAGAAGTCCGACTTGTGTGGTACGGATTTTGGACAAGGATGGGAATGTAATCTATGAACCAGATGGAATAGGGAAGCGGGTGTATGACCAGGAAGCGGCAGAGACCATGGAAGATGTCCTTGCGGGCGTTATGACGAATGGCACGGGAGCGCCGGTAAATTTGGATGGTGTGTTCTGCGCAGGAAAGACCGGTACTACCAATGAATATAAGGACAGCTGGTTTGTTGGATATACGAAAAGATATACCGTCAGCGTGTGGGTGGGCTACGATATGCCGAAAGAAATTGCCGGGATTACTGGGCCGTCATATTCTGGCTTTATCTGGAAGCGTTTTATGGAGACAGCACTGGAAACGGAACAGACACCCTAGCGGGCCGCTGTGCGTCTGTTCGAAGCCGGGCAGGAGGAAAGACCGGTACATGAACATGTGGTGCCACGTACTCATTGAAAAAAAAAAAATATTATGATACAATGGGCGATAGTTGAAAGGGTCTGACTGTTCAGTTGTGCCTGATGCGAAAGGCCGGAGGATCTGAAAGGCGGAAACGGTTTGGATGAGGAATATTTACACAGGCAGAAGCGGCCTGTGGTCTGTATCGCGCTGGCGGCAGTAAATGCGGCGGTATTTATTATATGTATGTTTGGCGGAACGTTTCTGTACGATAGAGGCGAACTGGGCGTACTTGAAGTATTGTGGAGAAAAGAATATTGGCGGATCGTCACGGCAATGTTTCTTCACAGCAGTACACAGCATCTTTTCAGCAATATGATCATGCTGCTCTTTATGGGCGCCATTATCGAGAAAGAAACAGGCCATTTTAAGTTTGCCCTTTTGTACTTTTTGTCCGGGATCGGCGGAAATGTCTTATCACTTCTGATCAGAGTGCTGGAGGGGAATCCGTTCTATTCTCTGGGAGCAAGCGGGGCTGTTTTTGGGTTAGACGGCGCTCTTCTGGCAATGATATTATTTTGGAATAGAAAAGTGCTCAGCGTGACGCCGGTCAAAGTGCTGATAATCATATGCCTTTCCATCTACAGCGGCTTTACCGGTGGGAACATTGACAATGCAGCTCATATAGGCGGACTTATAACAGGATTTGCAACAGGCTGTATTTTCTGTCTGATACAGCGTGCCAAAAGAAATGCAGCACAGCAGTCTTCCGTAAACGAGGTGATCAATTGAATATCAATATTTACTATGGCGGCAGGGGAATTATTGACGATCCCACGATTTTTGTGATCAATAAAATGCAGGAGATACTGGAAGAATTGCGGGTAAATGTCACCCGCTATAACCTTTATGAATACAAGAATGCGATCCCCACGCTCCCGCAGACTCTGAAAGATGCTGACGGTATCGTCCTGGCCACAACAGTGGAATGGTATGGTGTGGGCGGTTACATGCAGCAGTTTCTTGATGCATGCTGGCTTTTTGGAGACAAGGAAAAGATCGCAGGCATTTATATGTGTCCGGTGGTCATGTCTACCACATACGGAGAACGGGAGGCGGAGCTGAATCTGTCAACTGCCTGGGAAATACTGGGCGGACGCCCGTGCAGCGGTCTGTGCGGTTATATTGAAAATACTGTGACGCTGGAAATGAATGAGCAATATATCCGTATCATTGAAAAGAAAGCGGAGAATCTGTATCGGACCATCAACCAGCGCATGGCGAGCTTCCCGGCCAGCAATCAGGCCGTAAAACAGAAAATCGCTGCGCCGAAGCCGATCAACCTGACGCCCCAAGAGACGGAACAGCTGTCGCAGTACGTGTCTGACGACAGTTATGTGCAGCGCCAGAAAGAGGATATCCAGGAGTTGACAAATCTGTTCCGGGACATGCTCAGCGAGGAGAACAGTGATAACGAGGAAGAATATCTGTCAGCTCTGCGCAAATGCTTTAAACCACAGGCGGGATTTGAAGCTGTTTATTCAGT
>CANRMK010000006.1 GCA_947631715.1 uncultured Acetatifactor sp. | reverse complement strand
ATAAAGTAAAACTGTGTGATTGGGAAGAGGTTTCGGCCTCTTCTCTTTATTTTTGCCAACTATAATTTTACACTAACTTGGCCCGCATGGCACCGGTCCGGAGACATATGAAAACCCGCCAGAGCATCTCTGGCGGGTCCGTTGCGCAGGGCTACAAGGATTCGAACCTTGAAATGACGGAGTCAGAGTCCGTTGCCTTACCGTTTGGCGATAGCCCTATTTGCGTTACCTGATGTATTATACATGAAGTATTCCCTGTTTGCAATACCCTAATTCAATTTTTTTCATTTAAGTTAAGCGGAAGTTCTCTTTTCGATAGATCGTCCGGCCGGGCAGCCGGTCCCATTTATCCGAGAGAACTTCCGCTTTTCAGAGACAGACCCTGCTTATACCTCAAAGATCAGATCGCCATAGGTAGGAATAGGCCATACTTTCTTATCGACCATCATTTCCAGCGCATCTACAGGAGCTCTCAGGGCATCCATCGCCGCACGCACCTGGTCTTTGTAGAAAAATGCCTGCTTCTTCTGGTCAGTGATCGTATTCGCCTGAGCCTCCGCCTTTTCCAGTTCCAGAAGCGCTTTCTTTGCCTCGGCAAGCTTTGCGGAAACGGCATTCAGCAGATCTGTCTGCACGCTTGCGTCCGCACCGGCCTCTTTCACCGCCAGAACTGTATCCGCCAGACTCTTGGTATACCGGATCACAGCGGGAAGAATCTGCTTCTTCGCCATATCGAGCATAGTCAAGGCCTCGATGTTTATAGTCTTTGCATAGGTCTCATAGAGAATCTCCTCGCGGGACTCCAGCTCGACCCTGGTGAAGATGCCGAATTTCTCAAAGAGCTTGATGGCTTTTTCCGTTGTCAGAGTAGCGGACGCCTCCACCATGGACTTGATATTGGGAAGTCCCCGCTTCTCAGCCTCAGCCACCCATTCCTCAGAGTAGCCGTCACCGTTGAAGATAATCCTCTGATGCTCGGTCATGTACTGCTTGATCAGATCATGCACCGCCATGTCAAAGTTATCGGCTTTCTCAAGGATATCAGCCGCCTCACAGAATGCTTCCGCCACAATGGCGTTCAAAATAGTGTTGGGGCTTGCGATGGAATCGGCGCTGCCCACCATGCGGAATTCAAATTTATTTCCGGTAAAAGCAAAGGGTGAAGTCCTGTTCCTGTCGGTAGCGTCCTTATCCAGATCAGGCAGGGTTGACACGCCTGTCATAAGCTTTCCGCCCTGAAGAGAACGCGCTGCCTCGCCGGTCTCCACCAGCTGTCTCACCACATCCTCCAGCTGCTCGCCCAGGAACATGGAGATAATTGCAGGAGGCGCCTCGTTCGCACCGAGTCTGTGGTCATTTCCCACATCGGACGCACTCTGGCGCAGCAGATCTGCATGAGTATCGACTGCTTTCATAATGCAGGCAAGAACCAGCAAAAACTGTACATTTTCGTTGGGCGTATCGCCGGGATCCAAAAGGTTTACACCATTATCGGTTCCCAGGGACCAGTTGTTGTGCTTACCGGAGCCGTTCACTCCGGCGAAAGGCTTCTCATGGAGCAGGCAGGTAAGGCCATGGCGCCCGGCCACTTTCTTCATAGTCTCCATCACCAGCTGGTTGTGATCCACGGCAATGTTGGCAGTCTCATAGATGGGAGCCAGCTCATGCTGGGCAGGAGCCACCTCATTGTGCTGAGTCTTTGCGGTAACGCCCAGCTTCCAGAGCTCTATATTCAGGTCTTTCATATATGCACCGATTCTCTCACGGATAGTGCCGAAGTAATGATCCTCCAGCTCCTGTCCCTTGGGAGCGGGAGCGCCGAATAATGTACGGCCTGCAAAGATCAGATCCTCACGCTTTAAATACTTCTCCCTGTCAACCAGGAAGTACTCCTGCTCCGGCCCCACACTGGCCACTACCTTGGTAGCCTCGGTATTGCCGAACAGCCTTACGATCCTCAGCGCCTGCTCGCTGACAGCCTCCATGGAGCGAAGCAGAGGGGTCTTCTTGTCGAGAGCTTCCCCTGTATAGGAACAGAATGCCGTGGGAATGCACAAGATCACGCCGGTCGCATCCTCTTTCAGAAAAGCGGGGGAAGTAATGTCCCATGCGGTATACCCTCTTGCCTCAAAGGTAGCGCGCAGTCCGCCGGAGGGGAAAGAAGAAGCATCAGGTTCCCCCTTGATCAGCTCCTTGCCGGAGAATTCCATCAGCATTTTCCCCTCTGCATCGGGGTGGGTCACAAATGCATCGTGCTTCTCGGCGGTAATTCCTGTCAGCGGCTGGAACCAGTGAGTATAATGGGTCGCACCGTGCTCTACAGCCCAGTCTTTCATAGCTTTTGCCACGACATCAGCAGCCGCAAGCGACAGCTCGCCGCCCTGGTCCATGACCTTTTTCACCTCTTTGTACACATTCTTGGGCAGTCTCTCTTTCATCTTCCCAAGGGTGAATACTTTGGTGGCAAAAATCTCTTCCACATTCAATACATCACTCATTTTCTCTCTTCCTTTCCTTTTCTGTATAGTCCACATCTGCAAAAAAAGAGTCCCAAAGTAAACCTGTTACTATGGAACCTCCTCGTTCTTTGATGCCGATGTGAAGAAACGCTGCCCTGAAGCCACGTTTCATTTTCTATAAGATAACCCAATTTTTCCTAAAATGCAATACCCAATTTTATTTTTTTATATTTCCGTGCATTCCATTTCCGTTTGCGGCTCTTTCTGTGGGCAGATTGCCGAACCCTCACCCGGCGGAGCGCTCTTTGTCTGCAACTGCCCTCAGCAGGTCATATTTTTCCGCCTGCCGGGACAGCTCCAGCCATATCCTCTGTTTCGGGCGGGGGCAGGAATCCATCGGGTTACCGTTCTCATCATACATGGCTTTCACCACAGCTTCCCTGTCGTCCCCGTCCGGGCGCATGATCTCGATAATGTCCCCCACAAAAAATTTGTTGCGCTGCTCGATGCCGACCAGCCGGACATCCGGCTGTGCATCACTGCACTCAAGTGCCGCGGGTTCCATAGAGTCCGGCGCCTCTTTACGCTGCGCGCACAGACTGCCGCGGGTGCAGGTATCGTCCACAATGCCCAGATATACATACTCGTTCACATAAGTACTGCTGTCGTAAATCTGCGCCTCCTCATCCGGCCTCCCAAAATAAAAGCCCGTAGTATACCGGCGGTTCGTGCACTGGGAGACTTCCGCCAGATACCGATCCAGATTCTTCCTATAAAGCTCTTCGGAAGAAAGGCAGTCATCGATGGCGCTGCGGTATGCCCGGGCGATCGTTGCCACATAGAGCGCTGTTTTCATCCGTCCCTCTACTTTCAGGCTGTCAATTCCCGCCTCCAGAAGCTCCGGTATATGGTCTATCATGCAGAGATCCTTGGAGTTAAAGATAAAAGTCCCTCTGTCATTTTCGTAGACCGGCATATATTCCCCCGGCCTTGTCTCTTCCACCACAGCATATTTCCAGCGGCAGGGGTGCGTGCAGGCGCCCCGGTTGGCGTCCCGGCCCGTAAAATAATTGCTGAGCAGGCAGCGGCCGGAATAGGAAATGCACATGGCACCATGGACAAAGCTCTCGATCTCCAACTCGTCCGGGATATGCTCCCGGATCTGGCGAAGCTCCGCCAGAGTAAGCTCCCGTGCGGAGACTACCCGCTTGACCCCCATCTGCTGCCAGAACAGATACGTCTCATAATTGGTATTGTTGGCCTGAGTGGAAATATGGATCTCCGCCTCCGGCCACACCCGCCTGGCCACGGCAAACATGCCGGGATCCGATATGATCAGGGCGTCACATCTCTCCGGCTGCATGTCCCTCAGTTCGGCGAAATATCCCGCTGCTGCCTCCAGGTCGCCGTTGTGTGCCAGAATATTGGCTGTCACATATACCCTTGCCCCGCGGTCATGGGCGAAAGCGATCCCCTCCGCCATCTCCGCAGGGCTGAAGTTCTTTGCTTTGGCGCGCAGACTGAAAGCCTCCCCGCCAATGTACACTGCATCCGCGCCGAAGATCACTGCCGTCTTCAGCACCTCCAGGCTGCTGGCCGGCATCAGTAATTCAGGTTTTCTTTGGATTTCAGGCTTGTCTCTCATGCTCTGTCCCCTTATATTGCCGTCCTCTCTGCTCGTTCTCTCCTGCAGGCGCTGTCCTCACCGTCAGCGCCACCCCGTCCCCTGCAGGCAGGATCACCGTCTCCAGGCCGTCCGTATGCTTCAGCTGATACAGATACTCCCGCATTCTCGCATGAATGGTGCGGTTGCGCCGGGTCACGGCAAACCGGGATTCTATAATATCACCGTCCTGCAGCACATTGTCCGACACCAGGATCCCGCCGGGCGCCATCAGCCGGAGCGCCTCCGGCAGAAAATGTATGTACTGCCCCTTTGCCGCATCCATAAAGATCAGGTCATAGGACTCCTGCAATTCCTTTAAAATATCGGAAGCGTCCCCCTCCAGCAGTGTGATCTGTTTTTCCCGGCCGCTTTTCCTGAAATTCTCCCTGGCAACAGGTATCCTTTTTTCGTATTTTTCAATGGTAGTGATATGGCAGTCCCGGGGGCCGTACTCGCTCATCAATAACGCAGAAAAGCCGATGGCGGTCCCGACTTCCAGGATGTTCTTCGGCTTTGCGAACGCCAGCAGGAACTTAAGCAGGCTCTGCACGGAACGCCTGATCACAGGCACCCGGTTCTCTGCGGCATATTTTTCTATTTCATCCAGAAAGGGCGTATTCCCGTTATCCAGGGAATCGATAAAAGCGCCCATTCTCTCGTCAATGATCATTTCTATTCCTCTGCTTCTTCGTCTTCCTCCGTCTCCGTCACCATGGCCGCCATTATCTCCTCCGCCGTCATGGACGTGCTGAGCTCAAAGACACCTGGACCTACGCTCTCACGGTACTCGGACAGGTAATACTGTACCGTAAAAAGCCTCCCGTCCCGCACCAGGCCCTTACTCTCCAACAGGCGGCCGATGTCGGCGGGCGACATATCCTCCGACACTGCAACCGTGACTGTCCGGCCCTCTCCCGCAGAGACAGCCGGCTCCGTATAGATGCGGTAGCCGTAATCATAACACAGCAGCGCGCCCCGGTAGATAATATACACTGCCGCGACAGCCGCCACCACTCTGAAGATCGCACCCGCGACGGCGCCTATTATATTCCACGTTTTCAAACCAAAGCCTCCTTATGTGCCCGCCTGCGTTTTGACAAAAGGCCTCCGCCTGTGTCATTCAAAATCAAGCCCTGCCACGATGCGGGCGTTGATCCGCTGCATCATGCGGCACAGATCCAGTTCCGCCGCCAGGAAGTCCGCGACCAGCGGATTGGCCCTAAAGTCCTCATACTCCTTTTCAAAACGATCCAGCTTCATGAAATCGATATCCGGGCTCGACTGCATTTCATGATTGCGCTTCCGGAACATATCGACCTGTTCCTTTAATCCCGGCTCCTGCTTTACCCGCTGCAGTTCCCTTTTATAGTTCGCGTATATCTCCGAATCCAGGATCGCCGCCAGAAATTCATCTGTTGCACTGTCAATGTTTTTCATCTTCCCTACACCTCCATGATGATAGGCAGGATCATAGGACGCCGTTTTGTCTTTTTCCAAACATAATCGCTGAGGGTATCCTTTGTGGTATTTTTCAGCTTCCCCCAGTCTGTGACCCCTCTGTCCAGGCACTTTTGCAGCGCATCATCCACCGTATGCCGCGCTTCTTCTATCAGCTCGTCCGACTCTTTCACATACACGAACCCTCTGGAGACGATATCCGGCCCCGCAGCCAACTGTCCGCTGACCCGGTCCAGGCTCATGACGACGATCATAATGCCGTCCTCCGCCAGATGCTGGCGGTCCCTCAGCACTACATTTCCCACGTCTCCCACTCCCAAGCCGTCCACTAAAATAGCGCCCACCGGCACTTTCCCCGTGACCTTGGCCGAATTTTCATCCAGCTCCAGGACCTCTCCGGAAGAAAGGATAAAGATGTTTTCCTTGTCAATGCCCAGGCTCTGAGCAATCTTTGCCTGCGCTTTCAGATGCTTATACTCTCCGTGGACAGGTATGGCATACTTGGGACGGATCAGCGTATAGAGAAGCTTGATCTCCTCCTGGCATGCATGCCCGGAAACATGGGCATCCTGAAATACCACGTCCGCCCCCTTGATCAGGAGGTCATTGATCACCTTTGTCACGGACTTTTCATTGCCCGGGATTGGATTGGAGGAAAAGATCACAGTATCTCCCGCCCCGATGGTGATCTTCCGATGCATACCGCTGGCCATGCGGCTCAGCGCCGCCATACTCTCCCCCTGGCTTCCGGTGGTGATGATCACCTGCTGCTCGTCCGGATAATTTTTCATCTGGTCGATCTCAATCAGCGTATTTTCCGGAATGCTGATACAGCCAAGGTTTCTGGCCGTCTCAATAATGCTCACCATGCTGCGGCCCTCCACGCAGACTTTCCGGCCAAATTTATAAGCGCTGTTAATGATCTGCTGTACCCGGTCCACATTGGAGGCAAAGGTAGCCACAAAGATCCTTGTATTCTTATGTTCTTCAAACAGTGTGTCAAAGGTTCTGCCAACTGTGCGCTCCGATGGCGTGAATCCGGGCCTCTCCGCGTTGGTAGAATCGCACATCAGCGCCAGGACGCCTTTCTTGCCGATCTCCGCAAACCTCTGCAGATCGATGGCGTCTCCGAACACCGGGGTATAATCCACCTTGAAATCCCCGGTATGCACCACCACGCCCGCAGGGGAATAGATCGCCAGGGCCGCCGCATCCACAATGCTGTGGTTCGTCTTGATAAACTCCACTCTGAACTGTCCCAGATTGATAGACTGCCCAAACTTCACCACTTTCCGCTTGGTGCCTTTCATCAGGTTATGTTCCCGAAGCTTGTTTTCGATAATGCCCATAGTCAGCCTTGTGGCATAGACCGGGACATTGATGTCTTTCAGCACATAGGGCAGGGCGCCAATGTGATCCTCATGGCCGTGCGTGATCATAAAGCCCTTGACCTTGTCGATATTATCTCTCAGGTAGGTCACATCCGGAATCACCAGGTCGATACCCAGCATATCATCAGCCGGGAAAGACAGACCGCAATCCACCACAATAATACTGTCCTCATACTCGAAAGCAGTGATGTTCATGCCGATCTGCTCCAGACCGCCCAAGGGAATGATCTTCAGTCTGGAAACATTGTTATTCTCTTTTTTCTTCAATGAAATCTCCTCCACATTCTACACAATAGCCATAGAGCTTGACCTCGTGATCCACAATATGAAAGCCGGCTGTCGCGGTGATCTTCGCTTCAAGCTCTTCCAACAGATCCTCCTGAAAGGAAATCACCCTGCCGCATTTCAGACAGATCAGATGATGGTGCCGGTGCTTCTTTCTGCGGCCGCCAGCGCTTCCCAGCTCGTACCGCACAAACCCGTCATCAAAATTGATCCGGTCGATCAGATTCAGCTCATTCAGCAGTTGTATGGTTCTATAAACAGTAGCCAGCCCAATCTCAGGGTAGCTCACCTTTACCAATTCATAAATTTCTTCGGCGGTAAGATGCTCCTCCGGGCAGGAAGCAATGGCCTCCAGGACCAGAAGCCTCTGGTTCGTCACTTTCAGGCCTTTTTCTTTCAATAATCGGATGAACTGTTCTCTGTCAGCTGCCATTTTTACTCTTGCCGCCCCGGAAGGCCCTTTCGCCTTTTGCGATTCATTCCTGCACGAACTGGATGTCTTCCATCATGTTTTCAAAGACACCCGCCACAGCGCTGAGTTCATCGTCATCGGAAACGATCGTAAAAACGCTCTCCTCCTCGCCGTCCTTTGAAAGATCTTTCAGGATCAGCGCCTCGCCGTCACCCTCTTCAAAGTCAGTGACCAGGATATAGTTGAATCCGCCGATCCTCGTCTGTTCCAGCACATAAAAATCCACGGGATCCTCCCCCTGCGGATTAAATGTAATCTTCTCCAGTTTCTGCATGTTCACTCCATATTCCGTCTGTCCAGATAGCCCTGCAGGATCAAAACAGCCGCTATCATGTCAACATATTCCTTTCGGTCTTCCCTGCGGATACCGGCCTCCATCATAGTCCGATCCGCCGCCACAGTCGTCAGCCGCTCATCCCACAGCGTCACAGGCAGCCCGGTCCTGCGCTCCAGCTTCTCCTTGAACTCTTCCGTCAGCTCCGCACGCACGCCCTCGGTACCGTTCATATGTTTGGGAAATCCCAGCACGATCTCTTCCACCTGATACTCCAGTATCAGCTCTTCGATCCGCGCCAGAGTCCGCCGCAGCTTGTTCTCCTCTTTGCGCCGGATGATCTCCACTCCCTGCGCCGTTATATTCAGCCCGTCGCTGACAGCCACTCCTACTGTCCTGGAACCGAAATCCAGTCCCATTATACGCATGGGGTCTTTCCTCCCGTCTACTGCCAGTTCTTGGCGCTGATGTACTCCGTCAGAAGTTCCTCCACCAGCTCGTCCCTCTCAACTTTCATGATCAGGCTTCTGGCGTTCTTATGGCTTGTGATGTAAGTGGGATCGCCGCTCATGATATAGCCCACGATCTGGTTCACCGGATTATATCCTTTCTCTGTCAGCGCCTCATAAACTTCAGCCAGCACAAGTCTGGCGCCGGTCTCCGGCTCCGTCTCCACTTTAAAATATTGTGTATTCCCCAAATCCTGCATATTATCCTCATTTCCATGTCCACGGACAGACTGCTCTGTTTGTACTTCCAAAACACCTTTGCCTTTTATCATACCTCATTTGCCGGCAAAATTCAATCAAATCAGGCGGGATTTTTTTCTGCAAGCAGAATATCCTCTGTAAGAAAGGCTCTGACCTTTGCGGAAACAAGTTCACCCGAATGCAGCAGCCCCTCATTTTTTGCGCTTGAGACCGCTATTTTGACGTAATCCCTTGTATGTCCCAGAAAATATTCCGCTTCCCCGATGCGCTTCCTCTCCTCCAGCAAGATTTCTGCCTCTCTCCCTATGTAACGGCTGCGGAACTTCCGGGACTGCTCCCTTTCCAGCTCCGCCAGCTCCCCGCTCCTCCTGTTTTTCACTTCCTCCGGTATCTTACAGGGCAGATTTGCCGCAGCCGTTCCTTTCCGCTGGGAAAATTTAAAGATGTGCATCTCATAAAAGCCAATCTTCTCTAAGAAAGCTTTGGTCTGCGCAAATTCTTCCTCCGTCTCCCCGGGAAAGCCCACTATCACATCCGTGGTGATGGCAGGACAGTCAAAAGCGCTTCTGAGCAGCTCAACGCTTTTATAGTATTCCCCCGTTGTGTACCTCCTATTCATCCTTTTTAAGGTAGCGTCGCAGCCGCTCTGCAGGGACAGATGAAAATGAGGGCAAAGCTTCGGAAGCGCCGCCAGTCTCCCGGCAGTGTCCGCTGTGATGATCCGGGGTTCAAGCGATCCCAGGCGGATCCTCTTTATCCCCTCCGCATCATGGATTCTTTCCACCAGGTCGATCAGCTTGGCCCTGCCCGAGTATTCCGGCTGCTCTCCCCGGAAAAGCTTCACGCTTCTTCCCTGTTCCCACTCTCCGTCATCCAGGTCGATGCCATAGGAGCTGATGTGGATCCCGGTCAGGACTACCTCCCTGTATCCCGCAGATGCCATTGCATTCACCTCATCCAGGATATCCTCCGCCCGGCGGCTCCTCACCCGCCCTCTGGCCAGAGGGATAGCGCAGTAAGAACAGAATTGGTTGCAGCCGTCCTGAATCTTGATATAGGCCCTGGTATGTTCCGCCGTCTGTCTCAGCTGCATCTCCTCGTACCGGTAAGTATGGGCTATATCCAACACAGTAGTCCCGCCGAGGGTCTTGTCCGCAGGCTTTCCGGGCAGTGTGCCGCCAGCTTCCGGCGCCCTGACAGGCCCAGGGGCTTCCCGCTCCGCCAGATACTGCTCCAGGATCTCCGCAATGTCCTTTTTCCTGTTGTTCCCCACAGCCAGGTCAATACTGTCGTCATGCTCCAGGGATTCCCGCCCTGTCTGCACATAGCACCCCACTGCCACCACCACGGCGTCCGGGTTTTGCTGTTTTGCCCTGTGGAGCATCTGTCTGCTTTTTCTGTCGGCAATATTCGTAACGGTACAGGTGTTTATGATATAAATGTCCGCAAACTGATCAAAAGGTACAATGTTGTACCCTTTTTCCTGTAATTTTTGTTGCATTACTTCTATTTCGTAAGAATTGACCTTACAGCCAAGATTGTGGAATGCTACATTTTTCATATTATTCCCCGTTTTTTTTGTAATCTTTTAGCCTTGACTTTTATCCCCGCTGCCAGTAATATGTACTCAGAAGGTATGACACTCAAAAGGAGGTAAACACTATGAAAACAGTACAGATTTCTTTAAATTCCATCGACAAGGTAAAATCTTTTGTAAACGAAGTTACCAAGTTCGACTGCGACTTCGACTTGGTATCCGGCAGATACGTTATCGATGCAAAGTCCATCATGGGTATCTTCAGCCTGGATCTTTCCAAGCCCATCGATCTGAACATTCATGCAGAGGGCGCAGCTGACGATGTAATGGCAGCTCTGAAGCCTTACATGGTATAAGCATCGGATCCACATTACATACTGCAGAAGAAAAGGGCCTCAAAGGACGCAATCACTTTGAGGTCCCTTTTTTATTCCTATTCCACAATGATCAGTTCATCCGTCTCCAGGGCGGTCTTTACCAGTTCTTCTATTCTTTCGTCCAGGTTGTGCTCATGTCTCCTGATCACATTCAGATTTGGCTTTGTGACAGGGTGCTTCGCCACAAAGATGGTGCAGCAGTCCTCATAGGGCTGAATCGATGTCTCAAAGGTGCCGATCCTGTTGGATACTTCCACGATCTCCTGCTTGTCAAACCCGATCAGGGGCCTGTATACAGGCAGCCTGCAGACTTCGTTAGTGGCGATCAGGGAATTCAGGGTCTGGGAGGCCACCTGACCAATGCTCTCGCCCGTGATCAGCCCCAGGCATCCCGTCTCCTCCGCAATGTGCTCCGCGATCCTCATCATATAGCGCCGCATTATGATAGTCAGTTCCTCATGAGGGCATTTCTCATGAATATAAAGCTGGATATCCGTGAAATTGATCACATGCAGATAGATAGGGCCCGTGTATCCGGAGACGATCCTGGCCAGGTCCACCACTTTCTGCTTCGCCCGTTCGCTGGTATAAGGCGGCGCATGAAAATAGACAGCGTCGATCTTTACTCCCCGCTTGGCGATCATATAGCCCGCCACAGGGGAGTCTATCCCGCCGGACAAAAGCAGCATGGCCTTGCCTCCGGTCCCCACCGGCATGCCGCCAGGGCCAGGGATCTCCACGGAATAAATATATATCTTCTCCCGGATCTCCACATTCAGCATGATCTCCGGCTCCCTCACGTCCACATGCAGCTCAGGGTACGCATTCAAAAGGGCTTCTCCCAGATCCGCATTTACCTCCATGGATTCCTTTGGATAGCTCTTCCTGGCACGCCTTGTATTGACTTTAAAAGTCTTGTTCCTGTCCGGGTAGACATCGCCAAAATATCTGATTACTGTGTCGCATAATTTTTCAAACCCCTGGTCCTCCACATATACCATAGGGCAGACGGAGGATATGCCGAACACATGCCGAAGACGGTCCACCGTCTCCTCATAGTCAAATTCTCCCTGGGCTTCCACATAAATGCGGCCCTGGGTTTTGCTGACCTCAAATTGCCCATCACACTTTTTCAGCGCGGATTTGATCTGATGAACAAGGGCGTCTTCAAAAAGATACCTGTTCTTCCCCTTGACTCCGATCTCCGCATATTTGATCAGAAAAGCTGTAAACATAGTCACCTCACTGTACCGCGCAGGCGGTCTTCTCCGCTTTCCCGGCTGCACGGCAGCGCATCCGGGCGTCAATGTCTCGTATATTTCCGCAGTATAGGAATTTTATCATAGATTACCTGCAATGTATAGTCTATTTCTTCCAAAGTAGTATAAACGGAAAAGCTGAAGCGCACTGTGGATTCCAGCATCCACCGCTCCACGCCCATGGCCCGGAGAGTGACGGACGGCTGCGGTTTGCGGGCAGAACAGGCGCTCCCTGCGGATACATAGATTCCCTCCTCCTCCAGCGCGTGCAGCAATACCTCACTGCGCACGCCAAAAAAAGATGCGCTTACAATATGGGGAGCTGTTCCCTCCCCGTCCGGGAAATCCGGAAGCAGGCCGTTGATCTGGACTCCCTCCAGTTCCCTGAGCCCCCGGATAAAGCGTTTTTTCAGCTGATACAGCCGCTCCGTGTCCTCCTCATAATGCGCATACAAAAGCTCAGCCGCCTTGGCCATGCCGGCCGCTCCCGGCACATTATCGGTGCCGGACCGAAGATTCATCTGCTGCCCTCCCCCATAGATCAGGGGCTGCAGCTTTACCTTTTCCCCCACATACAGAATTCCCACACCCTTGGGGCCGTGTATCTTATGGCCGCTGGCGGACAACAGGTCTATCCCCATTCTCTTTGGATAGATTCTGGCCTTGCCGAAGCCCTGCACCGCATCCACATGGAACAGGGCGCCCGGAACCATCCTTTTGATCAGCTCTCCCGCTTCCGCCACCGGCTGCAGGGAACCCACTTCATTGTTGGTATGCATCACAGACACCAGAATCGTGTCCGGTGACAGCGCATTTTTCAGATCCTCCAGCGAAATCCGCCCGCTGCTGTCCACCGGGAGATAAGTCACCCGAAACCCCTGGGATTCCAAATATTTCATCGTCTGCCCGACGGCAGGGTGTTCTATCTGGGTCGTGATCAGGTGAGTGCCCTTTCTCCTGTTGGCAAAAGCGCTCCCCGTCAGTGCCATATTGTCGGACTCGGTACCTCCTGATGTGAATATGATCTCCTTTTCATTGACTTTCAGCAGTTTCGCCAGGGTTTCCCTGGCATAGCGCAGATACTGCTCCGCCTGTATCCCTTTCCTATGAAGACTGGACGGATTTCCATAGTCTTCACACATGATCTTTGTCATCAATTCCGACACCTGAGGCAGTACTCTTGTGGTCGCGGAATTGTCCAGATACGCTTCCATTGCTTTCTCCATCCAAACCTTTCTGCATCCTGCAGGCAGCCGAAATCCCGCCCTGGGGCATTTCCCTGCCGCAGGATCTGTTCTCCTGATAATATATGCGGGAAACGGCCGAAACGCTTCCCCCTATCTCTCTGTCAGGTACACGATCCAGGACAGCACTGTCATCCCGGCAGTCTCCGTCCTCAGAATCCTTTTCCCCAGCGTGACCGGCAGAATTCCTTTCTCCTGGGCAAGCCGTATTTCCTTTTCCCCAAATCCGCCCTCCGGGCCGATGAACACTGCCACGCTCTGTCCCGGCCTGATACCTTCCAGCAGCTGCCGGGTCTTGTCCATATCTGAAGCCAGCTCATAGGGAATCAGCCGCACATCCGCATCTGAGGCCATCTCCACAGCCCTTTCAAAGCTTACCGCGTCTACGACCTGGGGGATCACCGCTCTCTTGCTCTGCTTTGCAGCGGCTTCGGCAATTCCCTGCCACCGCTCAGTCCTTGCATGGATTTTCTTCCCCTCCAGCTTCACGATACAGCGCTCTGCCGCCACCGGAATGATCCGGTGTACACCCAGTTCCACCGCTTTCTGGACGATCATCTCCATCTTGTCCGCCTTGGGCAGCGCCTGGAACAGAGACACCCTGACCGGCAGCTCCACATTCTCCTCTTTTATGAACCGAAGTTCACAGCGGATACAGTCCTCCTGGAATTCTGCGATCCCACAGCGGTATTCCTTTCCATCTTCGCCGTTGCTGACGGAAATTTCCTCCCCCGTTTTCATGCGGAGGACATTTTTGATATGATTCACATCTCCGCCCGTTATCATGACGCTTTTGCCACTGATATCAATCTGCGACGGATCCACAAAAAACTGGTACATGCCGTTTCAATCCTTTCGAGCGGTCACGCTTACCCATTCTCCCTGACTGGTCACCTCAAGAACCGTCAGCCCGGCCGCTTTTACCGCTTCCGTAACGGTCTCTTCCTTATTGTCTATAATGCCGGAAGTAATATATATGCCGCCGCTCTTCAGGGCGCCTGCGATCACCGGAGTCAGGGGCACCAGCACGTCCGCCAGGATATTAGCCGTTACAATGTCATAGCAGCCATACCCCACTTTATCCTGGATCTCCCGATCGGTAATGATATTTCCAATCAGCACCTCGAACTGCTCCGGTGCGATTCCGTTGGCCTCACAGTTCTGGGCTGCGGCCTCCAGCGCGCACACGTCCAGGTCCGTTCCCACCGCGTGTCCTGCGCCGAACATCAACGCAAGAATAGACAAGATTCCGCTGCCCGTCCCTACATCTAACAGACGTACCCCCGGCGTAACGTATTTCCTGAGCTGACGGATACAGAGCTGCGTGGTCTCATGCATTCCCGTTCCGAAAGCCGTTCCCGGATCAATATGCAGTACCAGCCCGGCCTGATCTTCTTTCTTCCTTTTTTCCCAGGAGGGTATTACCAAAAGGTCATCAATATAAAACTGGTGAAAATACTGCTTCCAGTTGTTGATCCAGTCCAGATCCTCCGTCTCGTCCACGGTGACCGTCCCCGCGCCGATATCGCCGAACGCCCTGAGCTCCTCCAGCTGTTCCTCTATCCGGGCAAGCAGCTCCTCTTCTGTCACGGATTCCCCCATGACCTCCAGGCTTCCGTTATCCTTTTTCTCCACATAAAAGCTCAGGCAGGCGATGCCGTCATCCTCCGGCCCTTCCGGCAGGATATCCACGAACATCCGCTCTTTCTCAATCGCTGTCAGCGGTACCTTGTCCTCGATCTGTGCCCCCTCCAGGCCAATGTCATAGAGCGTACTGACAATGATATCCTCTGCCTCTGCAACGGTCTTGATCCGAAATCTGACCCACTTCATATCTTCCTCTTTCCGCCGCCTGAGCGGCTCGCTGCCTATACTGGAAAAGGATTGCCAGACTGCAGCAATCCCTCCTGTAATACTATGTTCATTTCCAGAATTTCTTTTTCTTATTGTCCTTGCTGTCCGCGGTGTTTTCCGGTTCCGAAGCATTCTTTGCCGCATTCAGGGTGTCTCCAGTCAATTCGTCGAACTGCTTCAGCAGTTCCCTTGCCTCCGGCTTCAGCTTATCGGGCACCTGCACTACCAGCGTTACATAGTGATCGCCGCGCATATCCCGGTTCCGCCAGGAAGGAACTCCCTTTCCTCTCAGGCGGACTCTGGTATCCGTCTGGGTGCCGGGTTTCACATCATAGATAACTTTTCCGTCCACAGTATCGATCAGGATCTCGCCGCCCAGCGCCGCTACCGCAAAAGACACCGGCACTGTGGAATAAATGTCAAAATCCTGGCGCTGGAAAATGGGATGGCGCCCCACGATCACCTCGATCAGCACATCGCCTCTGGGGCCTCCGTTGATGCCGGGTTCACCCAGGCCAGGCATACGCGTAGACTGTCCGTTGTCGATACCTGCCGGAATATCCACAGAATAGCGTTTCTTCATGGGTATGAAACCCGTTCCGTGGCAGTCCGCACACTTTTCCTTGATCACCTTGCCGGTTCCCTGACAGTCGGGACAGGTCTGCACATTTCTCACCGTCCCGAAGAACGACTGCTGAGTGAACACCACCTGGCCTTTCCCGCCGCACTTACCGCATGTCTGCGGGCTGGTGCCGGGCTTCGCCCCGGTTCCGTTACAGGTCTTACAGGTTTCCTTTACCGTCAGTTCTATCTCTTTTTTACATCCGAATACCGCTTCTTCAAAAGAGATCCTGACACTGGTCCTGAGGTTCGCGCCTTTCATAGGGCCGTTGCTGCGTGCCCTGCTGCTGCGCCCGCCGCCGAACAGATCGCCGAATATGTCACCGAATATATCGCCGAAATCCGCCCCGCTGAAATCGAAGCCGCCGGCTCCTCCGTCAAAGGCAGAATGTCCAAACTGATCATACTGGCGCCTTTTTTCAGGGTCGCTGAGCACAGCGTAGGCCTCTGATGCTTCTTTAAATTTCTTCTCCGCCTCAGCATCTCCCGGATTCACGTCCGGGTGGTACTTTTTCGCCAGAGTGCGGTATGCCTTTTTGATCGCGGCATCGTCCGCATTTTTATCGACGCCGAGAACCTCGTAATAATCTCGCTTTTGTTCTGCCATGATCTGCACCTCATACAAATACGACCGCACAGGACGCGCCGCTCCAGACGATCTGCCGCATCCTGTGCCATCTTTTATCATATCTCATTTCAAAAAATGCCTGCTAAAGCCTTTCTGGAATGCGGCTCAAAACAACACCGCAAACTTAGACCTCACGGAAGTCTCCATCGATCACATCATCGTCCGAGCCGGAACTGCTGCTGTCTCCGCCCATGTTCGCGCCGCTCATATCGGGGCCGGCGCCTGCCGCACCGCCCTGGGCCTGCTGCATGTTCTCATACATCTTGGTGAACAGGCTCTGAGAGCTGTTCATCAGCTTCTCCTTTGCAGCTTTCAGCTCATCTACATCGCTGTCGCTCATCTCCTGATCCTTCGTCCTCTCAAGAATAGCCTTGATGGCATCCAGATCGGCCTGCACGCCGGATTTGTCGCTGTCGCTGATCTTGTCGCCCACTTCCTCTAAAGCTTTCTCTGTCTGGAAGACAATGGAGTCGGCTTCGTTCCTGGTCTCAACAGCCTCCTTGCGCTTTCTGTCCTGAGCCTCGAACTCGGCTGCCTCTTTCACAGCTTTCTCGATCTCTTCGTCTGACATGTTGGAGCCTGCAGTGATGGTAATATGCTGTTCCTTGCCGGTACCAAGATCCTTTGCGGACACATTTACGATACCGTTCGCATCGATATCAAAGGTAACCTCGATCTGAGGCACGCCTCTCCTTGCAGGAGGGATATCGCTCAGCCGGAACTGTCCGAGGAGCTTGTTATCCTTTGCGAACTGTCTCTCACCCTGTGTTACCACGATGTCCACAGCGGTCTGGTTATCGGCTGCGGTGGAGAAAATCTGGCTCTTCTTGGTCGGGATCGTGGTGTTTCTCTCGATCAGCTTTGTTGCAACGCCGCCCATAGTCTCAATGGACAGGGACAGAGGCGTTACGTCCAGAAGCAGGATCTCGCCTGCGCCGGTATCGCCGGCCAGCTTACCGCCCTGCACGGAAGCGCCGATGGCAACGCACTCGTCAGGATTCAGAGACTTGCTGGGCTCCTTGCCGGTAAGCTGTCTCACCTTATCCTGCACCGCAGGGATACGGGTGGAACCGCCCACCAGAAGCACCTGGCCAAGATCCGCATTGGTCAGCCCCGCATCTTTCATTGCATTCTGCACAGGGATCGCCGTCTTATCTACCAGATCCCTAGTCAGCTCATCGAACTGGGCGCGGCTTAAATTCATGTCAAAGTGTTTGGGTCCCTCGGAAGTAGCGGTGATGAAAGGCAGGTTGATGTTGGTAGTCATCGCGCTGGAAAGCTCTTTCTTCGCTTTCTCTGCCGCCTCTTTCAGTCTCTGCATCGCCATCTTATCGCCGGACAGGTCCACGCCCTCCGCCTTTTTGAACTCGGACAGCATCCACTGAATGATCTTCTCGTCAAAGTCATCGCCGCCCAGATGAGTGTCGCCGTTGGTCGCCAGCACAGAGATGACACCGTCGCCGATCTCAATAATGGACACATCGAAAGTACCGCCGCCCAGGTCATATACCATGATATTCTGCTCTTTCTCGTTGTCAAGGCCATAAGCCAGAGCAGCGGCGGTGGGCTCGTTGATGATACGCTTTACGTCCAGGCCTGCGATCTTTCCGGCGTCCTTGGTAGCCTGACGCTGTGCGTCATTAAAGTACGCGGGAACCGTGATCACGGCATCCGTCACTTTTTCACCCAGATAGCTTTCTGCATCCGCTTTCAGCTTCTGCAGAATCATTGCCGAGATCTGCTGAGGGGAGTACTTCTTGCCGTCGATGGTCCTGCCTCTGTCAGTACCCATATCCCTCTTGATGGAAGAAATGGTCTTCTCGGCATTTGTAACTGCCTGGCGCTTTGCAGGCTCACCTACCAGCCTCTCGCCGGTCTTTGTGAATGCCACCACGGACGGTGTGGTCCTTGCGCCCTCCGCATTTGCGATAACGGTAGGCTTTCCGCCCTCCATTACGGCTACACAGCTGTTTGTTGTACCTAAGTCAATACCTACGATTTTGCTCATTTTTTCATATCCTCCTGTTTTTTATTTGCTGTTTATATAATTTGCTGTTTATATAAATATATAAGACTTCTTTCCCGGTTCCGATCCGCTATTCCACCACGGCCACCATGCTGTGGCGCACTACCGAATCTCTGTAAGTGTAGCCTTTCTGGAGCTCCTGGGCCACCACTCCGGATTCGTACTCCTCGCTGGTGACCTGCATCACTGCGTTGTGGAAGTTCGGATCAAATTCCTGCCCCACCGCCTCGATGGGCTTTACTCCGATATTGTCCAATTCTGTGAGCAGCTGCCTGTACACCCGGTTCATACCGTCCACAAAAGGGTCTTCTCTGCTCTCCTCCGGAACAGTGCCCAGCCCTCTCTCAAAATTATCCACAATGGGGAGTATCTTTTCGATGACGCTTTTCGCTCCCGTTTCGAACATAGCCTGCTTTTCCCGCTCCGTCCGCTTTCTGAAGTTCTCGAACTCGGCCATCTGCCTCTTTACTCTGTCCTCCAGCTGTGCGATCTGTTCTTTCAGGGCTTCCTCTTTTTTATTCAGTTTCGCCTGCTTCTTTGCAGCTCTCTTTTCCGTCCAGCTTTTGTCATCCTCATTCTTTGGCTCATCGTCCGCCTCTTCTGGCTCCTCCGGGGCTTCCTCCCGATCCTTTGGGGCTTTCGCTTCCTGTTCCTTTTCGCCGGATCCATCTGCCTTGGGCGCGGCCGTATCCGCCGCTTTCTCTTCCTCCCCCGCGGCCTCTGCCTGGGTCTGTTTTTCCTGTTCTGCCATATGATCAGTCCTTTCTGTACAGCTCATCCAGCTGTGTCTGTATGGTCCTCAGCGTACCTATCACCTTGTCATAATCCATCCGTTTCGGTCCCACGATGCCGATGGTCCCTTTCATGCCGTCCCCCAGTTCATACGTGGCCGTGACCACGCTGCAGTCCCGCATGCTCTGCACCGGCGACTCCTCTCCGATGTATACCTGAATCCCCGTGTTCTCCGACTCAGGACCGGCCTCCTGCAAAATCTCGCCCAAAAGCTGTTTTTCCTCAAACGTGTTGATCAGCTCGCTGGCCTTTTTCTGATCTGCCAGCTCCGGGTAGCGAAATATATTATTCGTGCCGCTGGTATAGATCTCAAGGTCTTCCTCCGCTTTGATCGCCTCGGCCAGCGCATCGATCACCTCGCTGACAATGTCACTGTGAATGCCGGCCTGCTGCTTCAGCGCTGAAATCATTCCAAGGTTGATCTCATCCATGGACAGACCGTTCAAATGTGTGTTCAGCAGGATATTCAGCTTTAAAAGCGTCTCATCGCTCAGTTCCTCATCCACAGAGAGAATATTGTTCTTGATCACATTTCCCTCTATTACGATGACTGCCAGGAGCTGACCCGCATCTACCCGGGACAGCTGAATGAATTTCAGCTTGTTCCGCTTCACCTGCGGCGCAGAGATCATTGTGGCATACTGGGTGTTCTGGGCCAGGACACGCGCCACCTGCTTTAAGAGCGTTTCCATCTTATCCTGGCGCTCCACCAGCATCTCTTTCATCTCCACAACTTCCCGGTCTTTTTCCGCCATCATGGCATCCACATAAAATCGGTATCCCTTATCCGAGGGGATCCTGCCTGCAGAAGTGTGCGGCTGGAGAATATATCCCATCTCTTCTAGATCCGCCATCTCATTCCGGATCGTGGCGGAGCTTAGATTCAGGTCCGTGTACTTAGAGATGGTCCTGCTGCCTACCGGTTCACCCGTCTCCAGGTAATTACGGATCACAGCCTGCAGGATTTTTTTCTTGCGCTCATCCAGCTCCGTTTCCGCCGCCTCCTTTCCAGGCTGTTAGCACTCGACAAAAGAGAGTGCTAACATTTGCTATCCATAAAATATCACTTACCCCATTTATTGTCAACTGCTTTATTTCATTTTATTTCTAAAATAATTATAAATAATAAAAGAGAACACCTGCTGACAGATGTTCTCCTCTGATCTCACTGCTTACTAATTCCCGGAAAAAAATATTCTCAGATATTGAAATCTCCGGTGTATTCCTTGTTCATCACATAGTAAACCTTATTTTCCTCAGGCTTTACGTAAAGTTCGATGCTGGTCAGATCCCTTGCCTTCTGCTTCAGATCATACTTCCATACATCCTTGGCGATCTTCACAAGCTCATCCTGAGAATAGGACTTGCCGGAAAACTGAACGTGAATCTCACTCTTCTGTTCAGCTTTCTTAGCTGCCGCTTTCTTTGCAGGCTTCTCTGCCTTGGGCGCTGCGGTCTTCTTCTCTGCCGCTTTCTTCTCAGCTGCCTTGGGCGCCGCGTCTTTCTTCTCAGCGACAGCCTTAGCTGCTTCCTTTTTCTCTTCAGCCTTAGGCGCTGCTGCAACAGGCTTTTTCACAGTTGCCTTGGGCATTACGGTCTCAGCCTTTACAGTCTCGGAAGCCTTTGCCGCAGATGCCTCAGTCTTCTTGGGTGCTGTCATATCGATCTCTCCCTTCTTTTCACGTGTGATCAATAACCGATTTTCTACTCCTCAACAAGCTTAAACTTGATTTTATCGTGCTTGCTAGAGATAAGTTTATTCCATTTCCCTGAAATTGTCAACTTTACTTCCTGTTTTTTGTTGTCAATGTATCAAAAAAAATACAAAACAGAGGAATCTGCGAGGAAATACAGCAATACAACGATCCCCAGCGCGATCCTGTACCATCCGAACACTTTAAAATCATGCTTCTTGATATATCCCATCAAAAAGCGCAGCACAAAGATCGAAACAACGAAAGACACCCCCATTCCCGTCAGGAGCAGGGCCAGCTCCACAGGCGTAAAGCCGAAACCGAATTTCACCACCTTAAGGAGACTTGCGCCGAACATGACCGGAATCGCAAGAAAAAAGGTGTACTCCGCTGCCACAGTCCTGGAAACGCCGATCAACAGCGCTCCCACGATTGTTGCGCCCGAGCGCGAGGTACCCGGAAAGACGGCGGCGATCACCTGGAAAATGCCGATCAACAGCGCCGTCCGGTATGTAATCTGCGAAAGCGACGTTACCTTCGGTTCCCTGTTTTTGTTCCAGGTCTCGATCACAATAAAGGCAATGCCAAAGACGATCAGCGCCAGCGAAACGCTGACAGGATTGTAAAAAAGGGCGTTGAACACATCGTCGAACAGCAGCCCTATCACTGCCGCCGGCACGCAGGACACCAATATTTTAAACCATAGCACCCAAATATCCGTCTTAAAATAAGAGAGAACTCCCGTCCGCCCCCAGCGCGCCTTTTTGGTCAGGGCAAAGGGCCAGATCTGTTTCCAGAACAGCGCCACCACCGCCAGGATCGCTCCCAGCTGTATGACCACATCGAACATATCAAAGAACCCCTCGCTGGTCCCCTGAAAGGGAATCAACTGCTCCACCAGGATCAGGTGTCCGGTGCTGCTGATGGGCAGCCATTCCGTAATTCCCTCTACTATACCGTATAAGATCGCCTTTATGATCTCAGACATGAACCACACTCCCAACTAAACTCCGAATTCGGCGCTTTCGCGCACCTGTTCTTTCCATTATTTTTATATTTTATTTCGGATCCGTTCTATTCTATTCCGAATTTTATTCCGATTTTATTCCGGAATCCTCCGTTTCAGCCAGAAAATGTTCGAGCTGTCCATAGCATTCCTGTGCGTCATCGTATCCCTGCCGGTAAAGCGCCCTGAGCTTCTCGGCGTCTTTTTCCACCCGTCCCACACTGCTGGCGGTCTTTGGCCGGATCACAAAAGCGTTCCCCAGCTTCTGCTGGCGTTCAATGTATTCCAGCTGCTCATTATAATTGATATGGCGCTCTGCCATCAGTTCATAAACTTTCGGATACTTAAAGTATCTGGCTTTGACAAGGCCCAGATGCCTGGCGGGTTTTCTGACATACCCCTCCTCTTTTGTCATGATCACCACATTCTTCCGGTTTCCGTCGATAACAGACTGCCTGATGGGTATGGAGTCGCTGATGCCGCCGTCCAGATACAGCTTTCCCCCGATCTTTACGTTTCTGGATACCAGCGGAAGAGAAGCTGATGCGCGGATCTTGTCAATGTCCGCTTTCATGTCCCGTATGCGGAAATACACGGGCCTGCCCGTAACGATATCCGT